>NZ_JAIXST010000329.1 GCF_027484545.1 Runella sp.
AAAACAACGTTTTGCCATCGGGTGAAATGACGGGGTTGATTTCATTGTATTCAGAATTGACGGTGTTTCCCAAGTTCTCCACTTTGGGCTGAGCGTACACAAGAAGCGAATGAGTGACTGAGTAAATGAGGGAATACGCAATAAGTAAGCGATTTGGCTTCATTATAAATAGTATATTAAGGCATGATTTTATTCTAAAAAGCGAATTTCGTACCATTTTAACGAAAATGTTCTTAAAATTGATATTCTAATCGTTTTTACTGGCAAACTTACTTCTGAGATGTCGAATATCCGCAACAATGTATTTGAATACCTGGCGATTTTTATGCTTGGATTTTTGGCACGTTGGATTTACGTACAGGGTTGGCTGCCAGAAAATTGGTTTGCTGTGTTGGTCATTGGCTTGTCTTTGGGAAAAACAACGTGGTTCATTTTTGAAAATTCGCAGCAACTTATCAAGGCGACGGCCCAAAATCTGCCGTATCATCGTTTTTTAACCATTATGGTAGTTAATATGAGCCAAATAGCGCTCTCGTATGCCGTTGATTTTTATTGCCTTTATCGAGCTAATACAGGGAGTTTTTCAGGAATAGACCCTGCCTTGACGCATTACGAACTGATGTTTGAATTTGGGTATTTCAGCATTCTCAATTTTTCTTTTTTTGGCTACGGTGACATCACCCCGGCTTCGATTCCTGCTAAAATCACCGTTTTAACCGAAATAGTTTTGGCATTTTTAACGGTTATTTTCATTTTGTCCGATTTTATCAGCCTGAAAGAATCGCTGCAAAAACGGAAGTAGCTCTTCATTTTTCTATGTGGCAGTATCATCGTAAATTTGACTAAACATCGCCACAAGTTGGACTAATCATTTATGGAATCAATTCCTCAACGCGAACCTGTTGGCCCCGTCGAACTCCCTCCCAAATACTATTTAGATTACTTTTTGTTTTTGGTAGAGTTTGTCGAAAAGCTGTACAGGGAGATACTTAATAAAGAAGAAAGAAAATTGATACGGGATTTTCGGGCGTTGCCAGAAGATGCTCAATGCCTTTTTGTACGTTTCAGTAACCGGAGAGGTTTGTTCTTCAGAACCAATAAACTGAAATACGCCGAAATAGAAGACATTCCCGCGGCTTTGTACGAGTTGGAAGAAAAAGGGTTTATTGAAGAATTGAGTGCTAAACACGAAGCTTATTCGGAAGAAATTCTCAATTTATTTACCAAAGAAGAATGGCTGAAATTGGCACCTCCCACCGAGCTTTCGCTTAAACCCCTCAAAAAACCCGATTTGATTCGGTATTTGGTCAATACGTATGCATTTGACTTTTTAATAACGCCCATTTCCGAACCTGTCATAAAAGTGGGTTATGAAGTGGAAGTAATGATGCTTAAATTCCTCTTTTTTGGTAATCGTTATGCCGATATGACAGAATTTGTGGTGCGTGATTTGGGAAAAGTAAATTTTGAACGCTACCGCGACGACGCCTACACCGCTCGTTTTGCCACCCGCCAAGATGCCGAAGATAAACTCATGGTATCACTCACGGCAGAACAGTTGTATGAAATGCAGGAAGCAGCCACCCCTCCTGAAGAGATTTTTGATTGGTTTATGAATTGGCAGGCGTCCATTCATCAATTAAGTGAAGTGGCTCAACCGGGTTATGTGCGTTTAATTAATAAAATAGGGGCATACCTTGAACGTCAAAAATTGCTTGAGCAGGCACTGACGGTTTATCAACTGACCGAACACATTCCATCGCGGGAACGGCGGGTGAGGTTGTTGAATCGTATGGGTTTTGTGGAGGAGGCCGTTGCCTTGTGTGAGCTGATTGCCCAAGACCCGCAAAATGCCGATGAGCGTTTTTTTGCGATAGATTTTCGGGAGAAGATGGCTAATTCAAAAAAACGGGTGAAGAAAAGTGTCACGCGTTTTTTGCAGGAATCCCAAAGTGTACAGATTGCAATCAGTTATCGTTATCGCGTTGAACAGGGCGTGGCCGATTATTTTGTTGAGAATGGTTACGGAGCAGTTCATGCCGAAAATTATCCTTGGCGGGGCTTTTTCGGACTTATTTTCTGGGATGCTATTTACGATACTAATGTGCAGGCCATTCACCATCCTCTTCAACGAATGCCGTCGGATTTTCACCAACCTGATTTTTACCGTAAACGCGCTCCTCAAATTCGCCAAAGACTGGCAGAGTTGGATACGTCCGAAAAGTTTGAACAGGCCTTGGAAAGTACGTTTATTGAGAAATTTGGGATTGCCAACGTGTTGGTAGACTGGAATGAGGTCCTGTTGGAATTGGTGCGATTGATTGCAAAAAGCCTGACACCGATTCAAATGCGGGCTATTTTGTTAGAAATGGCCGTTAATCTACGCGAAAATACCCGCGGCTTTCCCGATTTGATGGTTTGGGGCAAAGATGGCTTGGAATTAATCGAAGTCAAATCTCCTACCGACCATCTCTCAGCGCAGCAGTTGCATTGGATGCACTTTATGGCTGATCTGGGGGTGAAAGCGCGGGTATTGCGAGTGGAATGGAAACTGGAATAATGGTGAATTAGTGATTATAAATACATTACAAAACCACTTAATTCACCATTTACTCAACTCTATTTTATCCGAAAGGTGGCATTCATGCGGTAACTGTACTTGATTTTTTGATATTCAAGGCCGCCGTCACCTTCGGGTGCCGCATCGGCGGCCATCATGCGTACGTTATACTGGGCTTGTTTATACATTGGGTATACATTGCCCTCTTCCACTTCGTGAATTTCGATGACTTCACCCAGTTTTTCACCAATGGATTCCAATAAATAACCGGCTTTTTCCTTGGCTGCTTTGAGCGCGTTGATTTTCACTTGACGACGAAACTCCTCCTTTTTGGAATGTTCCACACGACTCATGTTGACATATTCTACGCCACGGTCATCCACTTTAGCCATCAGGTCGTTGATGTTGTTGGCGTTAGAAAGTTTGAGTTGAAATTGCTTTCCTGCCAAAAAATACTGCGGTTTTTTCTTCCCCGTCCATTCACGATAACCCGTTACACCGCTTACCGAGAGATTTTCTTTGGGTAGACCTGCGCTTTTCACCGCCTCAATCAATTGTTTTTCAAGCGTTTCGAGGACGACTTTATCTTTTTGGTTTTTTTCATCTTTGAAATACTCTTTCAACGAAATGCTGAAGTAGAGTTCGTCGGGAACAATTTCGAGTTCGGCCGTACCGGTTACTTCAATTTTTTTGATGGGGTCTTTTTCCACGTTGTTAGCTGTTTGGGCAAAAATTGAGATACTGGAGACAAGCAGAAAAAATGCGGTTAAAGCCCCCAAACCCGCGCGGCGTACCGTCCCAATGGGGGATTTTTTTTTGAGTGTTGAACTTACCATAGAAATTGCATAATTTATTGGTTTGTGGCCTAAAAACGAAGGAATGCCCCTCAAATTGTTACTTTGATTGTTAATGATTCCTAACGCTTCAACACCATTTTGGCCGTTTTTTGTACTTCTCCCGCCATCAATCGGGCATAATACGTGCCCTCACTCAGAAACTGCCCGTTGAAATTAACCGAATAGTTTCCTACTTCCTGAGGTTTATTGACCACCAACGCGCCTACACGTGTGCCCCGAGAGTCATACACGTATAACGAAACATCAGCGGCCGCAGTAACACGATAACGAATGCTGATTTGTTGATTGAATGGATTTGGAAATACCTGTAATAATTCATCTGATTCGGGTTCCTCAACGGTCTCTTCCGCTTTTTCTTCCGAAGCCACTACGGCTTCCATCGGCTCTTCAAAATGAGGCTGAATGGTGGCAGGTTGGGATTGAGAAACCAACGGCAATATAGGCTTTTGAGGTACTTCAACAATTTCAACGGCCTTTCTATCCGTCGTAATACTGACAACTTCCGTCGGTTGGCTTTCGTTGTGAAGGCGGTTTACGGCACTTATCGTATAGTTGTATTTGGTTCCAGGCTTTACTTCCTGATCCGTAAAGGTGAATGAAATTTTACCCTCTGTTTTGACAACCGTCGCCCGAATGCATTGACCTGTCCTGAGGTCAATGGGGGATTGGTTTACACTTCGGTACAGCACAAAATAACGTGCTTTGTCGCGCTCAGAAGTCAACGAAGATGGATACGACCATTTCAGTGTAATGGTATTATTGTCATTCAGTTGGGCATCCAATTGCGCCGGGACAGGAGGCGGGGTTACATTTTTCCAAGGCATGGTTGGAATCAGGGCCGTGGTTTGATACACGTTTTCCAGCAAGGCATCACTTACATGGTTGGGATTGTTGCGCAAGGTTTTGGCACTGAAAAGAATACTGCCCTGTACGTTTGGAAACGTGCGATTGTACTGTATCTGGTTGGGCACTTCCAGCGGTTTGCGCCAATTGGCATCACTGTTGACTTTATACACTCCGTGGCCGATGTAGAGATGTTGTTCTGAAACATTTTCACTCCACCAAGGGACAATCGTGCTGTAATTGGCCTTACCATTGCCCATACTCCAATAGACCTGCGGTGCAATGTAGTCTACCCAGCCTTCGTCTACCCATTTACGGGAATCGGCAAAATTGCCCGAAAAAGCCTCAAAACCGCGCGAATCAGATCCTTCGGGTGAGCTGCCCCGATTTTTCCAAATCCCAAAAGGCGATACCCCGAATTTGACCCAAGGCTTGACCCGATGAATGCTGTCTGAAACGGCTTCAATCAGTAAATTGACATTATCCCGCCGCCAATCAGCGCGGTTGGTAATACCTCGGTTATGGTTTGCAAAAGTAGCGTTGTCGTTAAGGGCTACTCCTTTCTGGGGATACGGATAAAAATAATCATCGAAGTGAATACCGTCAATGTCATACCGACGCACCACGTCCATCACTACACGCGTCACAAACGACCGCACTTCGGGGCGTCCGGGGTCAAGAAGCCGGAGCGGGCCATACGACAAAAGTACATCAGGCCGCATCCGTGCGACGTGATTGGAGGCAAGAGAAGCACTGCGAATATCAGTAACGGCGCGGTAGGGATTCATCCACGCGTGGATTTCAAGGTTGCGTTTACGACATTCCTGAATGGCAAAGGCCAACGGGTCATAACCCGGCGATCTCCCTTGTTGTCCGGTAAGCCACTCTGACCAAGGCTCAAGATTGCTTTCATAGACCGCATCACAGGCATTACGAATCTGAAAAAACACGGCATTGAGGCCCTGTCTTTTTATCAAATCCAGTAAGTCTACTAATTCCTGCTGCTGTTCTTCGGCAGACAGCCCTTTTTGCGAAGGCCAGTCCACGTTACCTACGTTCGCAATCCAGATTCCTCTGAATTCGCGTTTGGGCTGAGCGAAAAGGGTAGCAGACAGAAACAGCAGCAGTACGATTTTTTTCAATAGCGGCATTGAGGTATTGGAGATGGAATCGGTACAAAATTAACGCCAAAACTTGAGTTTATGGTACGTCAATCCTGCAACAAAGTCACAAATACAGTGCCAAGGTGAATGTTGAGATTATTTGAAATCAGTATTCATTCACCCAAAAGTCCCAGATTTGGAACATTTCGAGGGTTTGGTCATCAGCTTCTATGTCGCTGAGTTTGGAGTAGTTAATCGGGGCAAGGTATCCTCCCTGCTCCATTAAGAGTTGAAAGTCTTTGTCGGTAAACCCTTCGGCATCACTGTGTAATGCAACGATTTCCACCCGTTTCGATTCCACACCGCCGCCTTTCTTTTTGAGTTGGGCAGTAGCATAAAACGGAAAAACAAGCGTTTCGTCGAAGGTACAGTGCCAGCCCGAGCTCATTTCGTACTCGTCATAGGCATCTACGATGATTTCATAATCAATTTTTTGGCGGATGTCTTCGGGGGTAAGCATGATTTATACTTTTCGAGTCCTAATTTTATAGATTGTCAGTGTAGTAAAGTACCCAATGAGCTCGTCCCTTCGCTCTGATAATAGTTTTATCAAGACTTGTTTCATGGATTCGGTTTCTTTAAAATCATAGCGAAGAAGAAGAACACTGATCCCTTCGACATGATGCGCGAAGACCCATTCTCCGAAATCTTTATCTTCGGTCAAAATAATTCTCGGAGGATTACGTGAGAATTCAATAATTGACTCATCTCTGATGCCTCGGTTAGACTCATAGACAGAATAAACCTCAAGTCCTATCGCTCGAATCGCTTCAATCAAAGAATGGTCAATATTTTCATCGGCCAGAATCACGCGGCGGAATCAAGCATTTCTTCATTGGCCAATACTTCAGCCGCATATAAGAAAACCGCACTTATATCCTCCTGATTGATATGAGGATACATTTGGATAAGATCTTGAGCAGTAGCCCCTTGCGCCAGTTTTCGTAAGATAAGCTCTACGGTTATCCGAGTGCCTTTGATAACAGGCTTGCCAAGCATAACACGGTGGTCAGCTACAATACGATGGGAGTAAGCGTTCATAATCAAAGAAGATTTTTAACAAAGATAAGAGAAAATGCACTTTGGCTTTGCGTCTAATTCGGGTTTTAGTGATTTGCGTTACTCTTCCTAACCTTTGGGAGCTAAATCAAAATAGGTAGGATAGCCGACGTGCTGACAAAGCATTTCGGCCAACGACTCCAAATCATCGGAGGTTTCTAACTCGGCATAGTCACGGTTGAAAAAACCTAAGAAGATAATTCGTTCGAGTCGGAAAGTTCGCTTTGCTTCGTTGACAAGCACAAACCGAACGTACTCGTCGTATTGCTTAAATCTATCTACGTGTTCGCCTCCCCAACCCAATCGGGTTTCTTCGGCGGTGGGGTTTTCGTGCTCGCCCGATATAGAACTAAACTGAGAAATATAAATGGTAATGGTATTTTCATCGGCGGCTACGATAAAATCCTTAACATCCGAGAGATTGTGCATGGCATCTTCGACCACTTGCCGTTCGGAGGCCGTAATTTTGCAAGGCACTCTTTTACGAAATACAATGCGGGCATCCGACGGGTACTCATAAAACTCAAACCCACTGGGCATTTCTTCCATCAAATCCGAAGCTTTTGGGTCTTTGGTGACGTAATAGCGCGTACCGCCTTTGGCCGTTGGCACTGCCCTGATGTAAGCAGTATCGCCTTGGCGGTTGGTGTGGGAAAGGTAAGAGGTCATTTTATCAAAAGAGAAAATCAGCGATTACAATAAAAAAATCACTTCTGCCCGTTCTGTGCAGACCCAAGTAGTAAAGTTTCAATACATGCCAACATGTATCAGATTGGAAAGAAGATAGAAATTTATTTCAACCCTAAAAAGTACTTATACAAAAATGCAAAACGATAATTGAGATAAGCACCTGAAACGGGTATTTCTGCAACAATACCGTTTACAATCAATAAATCCTTTAACTTATCCACTTCTTTATTTTCAATCGAAGGATTTTTTTCAATTATATCAGCCATTAATGAATCAAACTCTCGCTTTTTAAGATATATCTTTTTTAAGGCATGAGTTGGGGCGAGTTTTAAAATATGATTATGGACTATCTGCAAATCTTTATTTCCTTCTTCTTGTGCTAAATCATTGAAGTGTCGAATCACTGCTTTTTTTCTAATTTCTGATACAATAAAATATACGGGAGGCAAGATGGGCTTAGATGAGCTATCATCCGTTTTTACTGCCTTCCCAATACCTTCCCATACTAAATCTATAAATGGACGAAGGCTAATAGTATTGTCCGCATTTTTCAGGTTATTGTAAAACCAATCATAACTGGTTCCAAATTTTGCTGTCCCACTGATGTCCGCAAATTTTCCAAAAAATGTGCTAACTAATGGCTCCAAGTATCTACCTTCAGTAGGAACATGATTCTTGATAGTAACTTCTTTAATTTCATCAATTTGAGCGGCAGGATAATCTTTATATTGCCTCATTAAGTTATAGAATTCAGAACTGGCAGTGGAAAGTATCCATTTGAAGAAAAAAGCATAAATTTCTTCTTGTGTCCATTCCAAATCAATTGACTGACTTTTAAGCTGTTGCTTATTCGTAATATTACCTAACTTGTTAAATAAGTCTGTACGCAAAAATATTTTAGGAAGAATGCGGTTGAAGCGGTTACTACGCCAATAACTTACGAATGGTGCTATGACCTTATCCCAGTAAATAGGTTTACATACAAAGTCAAGCTGGTCGAATAATACTATTAAGTGTTTTTCTTGGTCTTTAAGTAAAGTATCCACTCTTTTGAGTTCATCTTCTATTTTTATGATTTGAACATCATCATTAATCAGATTCTCAAATCTTAACTTAGTAGTTGTGTCATCTAAAATATCTTGAATGGTATTGCCTGCAAATTCACTATTAGAGAGGTACTTGCCTTTTCTAATGTCAATCATAATCACATTCCAAACATAAATGAGCCAAAAACGTTGGAAGAAGCGGTCATAGTTAATGATGTTTGCAACGTCAAAATGGGAATGAACTGTAAATAATCTATCTTTTTGAGCATCTTGCTGTAAATTAATTGCACCAGTAGAAAGGAAGAACTCGTGTTCTTTTTCGGCTTTTTCTTTCAAATTCTTTACAAAGAAATCATTTCTAAGCCCTTGATAAAACAAGGTCTTCCCAGTACCCTTACCTCCAATGATTAAAAACTTATCCGCGTTAAACACGTTATAAATTTTAGGACGGAAGTAGAATTTTTTACTGATAAACTCCTCATCAAAAAGAATGTCATCTGCATAGGGCTTGGGATAGTCTTTATTCAAAGTCTCTAATAGCTTCTTTCTTAAACCTATACCAAAATTCGGAGATTTATTCCAATCATATTTTGTGGTTTTTTTTAATGGCTTGTCAATAATTACATGTGTGGATAGCGCATTTTCATCTGGCTGTTGAAATGGAGTTATTTCTGTAATACTTTTATCTACATCTAAGTCAGGATTATCTTGTGCTTCTATTGTCAAATGGAGCTTTGTTATAATTCCTTCAAAAATTTGATTGTAATCACCAAAATCTTTCTCTGTGATAAGCTGTACAAAAGTATCCCGAGAATCGGCATCTATACCCATTCTTTCTAACAACGGATAGCGAGTGATTGGGAAAGACTGAAATGAAGGGACTTGATCTAACCCTTGTATTTTTTCGGCAACTATATCGTCAATGGTCTTTGTAAATGTCTTAAATCCACGTTTATCGCCCATTGGCAATATTGAGTTAGCCAAAACCACATCAAATTTCTTTTGAATTTTTAATGTATAATTTAAGAAATAGTAAAGACCAGGTAAAGTTTGTTCACTACTTCCAAAGAAAGCAACTACTAACTGCGATAAATCAAAGGCTGCAATACCAAAAATATCATTGAACCCTGTACGGCTATCAATTAAAATAACATCCGGTTGATATTTTTTATCAATTTCAGCGATAAGGTCTTGAAAGGCGTTTGAAAAATTGTGTTCGTTAGCAATATCTATACGAGCCAAAGCTTCTAAGTAGTGTTGTAGGTGAGTAGGGGCGTTAGAAGCTTCACTAATTGGGTTTGTACTTACGTTGCCCGCCGGCATCACATAGATTGTCCCTTCGCCTGAAAAATCTTTATCTACTTCTAAAATATAATTTTCAAGGTCAGGTGTATTATCTTGGGCTTGTTTATCAATAAGATATTCTACAAATCCACTCCTGTTTTCCAAACGTTCAGCACTCAAATCAAAAAAATTATTAAACCCGGGAGCTTCTAAATCACAATCTATCATCACTACTTTTTTCTTGTAGTGCATGGCATAATAGGATGCAAATGAGGCTAATGTCGTAGTTCGCCCCATACCGCCTTTATAGCTGTAAAAAGTGATAACAGGAGGTAATTTTCTGTCTTCTTGAACTGTGTTTACCTCATCTAATAACGAGTGAAAGCGATATTTTAAACCATAGTTTACTTTCTCAGTATTGTTTGTAAAAATATGCTCTAAGAAAGGATCATTTTCGACTTCCTCGTTATCATAAACCAGAACATTGATTTTGAATCCTTGTGTATGAGGTTTAAGAATACTTTCGATTGGCGAATTTTTGGGTGCTTTTATATAAACATCAAGTTCAATATTTAGACGTACAAATATTTTGTAGTCTGTAATAGAGCGTTTTAGTTCCTTGTCAAGAACTTGTGAAATTTCGGTAATTTTTGAAAATATAGGAAGCATAATTTTACGCTACGGTTAAAAGTTGGATGTAAACTTGTTCAGTCAATTCGACAAATTCCTCAATATCTGATTGGGAAAATGGGGTAGTTGTTTCATAACGAAGTTCTGGCCGCCAGTGATTGTTATTCCGTATGCCAGCAAATCTATCGAAAATCATTCTTTCCATTGTCGGAGAAATACTTATACTTCTATCTATAAGAGGAACGGAGTGCCCGCCAGGAAGTAGATTTTGTAATAACTGTATATTTTTGTGGAATTTATGTTGCTGTATAAAATATCTAAATCTGAAAGTTGTTCCACGAGGATTCTTATAAAATGATATACTATTTGCAGTATCTTGTAATGTATCAACTTCTGACATTGATGAAAATCCTACTCTTTTATAAATCGCATAATTAATTACACATTCAAGTGTATAACCTGAAAGATAGAAAATATTATGAAGCAAGGCTTCTTTTTTCTTTTGTGAAAGTGAGGTAGTCCCATGATAAAATTTAAGCCCATGTAGTGCGGTTTTACAGGCGTTTAGATGTTTTAAGGCTGCGTCTTTGTATTGAGTGTAAAGCATCGGAATTTACTCTGAGGTTTTAAATTTTCTGCGCCAAAATTTGGATAGGTTTTCATAGTTTAAAACCTAAACTATGCTTCATGAATCAATCTTTTCTCCTTATCAATAGCAGGTTTAATATACGGCGATAGACCGTCGGTGGCTACCAAATCCACTTTTCTTGAAAGAAGTTTTTCTAAGGCTTCCATGATTTTGATGTATTCAATCATACCTACTATTTTGGTATCATCCAATTCTACCAAAATGTCAATGTCGCTGGTTGGAGTAAGTTCCTGCCGCACCACAGAGCCAAATAAATAAGCTCTTTTAATGGGCTTGTCTTTCCAAAAGCCTTTGAGTTTTGTTTTTATACTTTTTACAGTTTCCATGAGCGGTTATTTTCTAAGCCACGCCTTTTGAGGTTAACTTATTGGATTAAAAAGCTTTATGCCTTCTATTTTTTCAAAATCGACAATATTATTAGTATTGAGTTCGGCGTTGTAAAGTAGCGCAGTAGCGGCTATCAGAGCGTCGCCAAGGGAGTATTTGCGCTGTTGCTTTAATGAAACCGCAATGTCTATTACATTTTGGTCAACGGGTAATAGAGTTACAACGTCAAAAACACTCTCAAAAAAACGCCGCTCCCCTTCGGTTAATTTATGGTAACCCAATATTTCGGCTTTTGAAATAACAGATATGCGGACTTCTTCCGAAAACAGCAAAGGCCGTAAATACTCAAATTCATCTTTCGCTGCGTAAATAATGATGTTAGAATCAATTAATTTCATTCGGCTCTAAAAGGGTGTTTTCTGTCTTTACGAGCCTGTTTTACGTGTTTTTGCATTTTGGCGGCATCTAACGTATTTGCTCCGCGCATGATAATTTCTTTCGCACGTTCATGTTTTGTAACTTCGTCAGCATCCACCTGAAAAGGCACCTGTAAACGATTGAGTAGTTCCACAAGCCATTGAGCTTCGGCCTCGTTGGGTAGGTTGATGGTTATTTGTGTCATCGCTCTATTATTTTTACCCAAATATACAGATTTTAGTTATTGTTCGGCGTTCGCCACGTCAGCACTTGCTGACGGGCGCGGGTCACGGCTGTGTAGGCGTAACGGTGGTCATTGGGGCGCATCCAAGGGTGCAAAATCACCTCATCCCACTCGCCGCCTTGGGCTTTGTGGCAGGTAAGGGCGTGGCCGTAGCGCAGACGCAACGCACCCACAAACTCATCGTTCCACGGGTAGGGGTCTTTCCTAAATACCGCATTGTGCTTCATACGATCGGCTACGAGGGTGCGGAGGGCATCGCCCGCAATGAGTCCGCGATCTGAGCGCAGGGCATCAAGCATTACCCAATTCGTAACGCTAAACGGCTGGTTTTGAAAGTCTTGCAGTTGAAGCGTTATTTTCGTAAAAGTCAGTTCAGCCACGCGACGGGTTTCGCTTACATCCGTTACCAACGCCATGTCGCCATTGACCAACTGACGTCCTTCGACGGTTGCGTTTTCGTTAATCATCACCAAGTCGCCTACCGAAATTGTTCCCGTTAACCGTAAAGATTCACGTACTTTGGCATTAAACCAATTGACATTTTGGTGACTGTTGGCTATCATCACTACACGGTCGAGTTGCTGCGGACTATACTTTTTGCAGTAATAAGTCAAAGCCGCAGTAACGTTATAAAGCTCAAACAGGGGTAGTTTGCCCAAAGCTTTTCCTGCTTGAAAACCCTCCCGAATGTCCGTGGCGAGGTTCAGCACCCGTGAGCCTTCCGTTTGGCGTTTTACTTCGTTGAGTTCCGCAACTTGTATATCAAGTCGGTACGTTTGGCGTAAATAACTTGCCTCCAATGCGACCGATTCCCCGTGGATGGGTTTCAATTGGTAAGCATCACCCACAAAAATCAACTTATTCCGTGGATTGCTGGCTTTTGCGTAACGCACGAGATCGTGAAGGGGTGAGTTGGGCGTGCAAAACATCCCCTCGTGGTCGTTTTCGTCGCTCAACATAGAGGCTTCGTCCACGATAAAAATACTGTAAGGGGTAGCTTCCACCTCGCGCAAACGCATATAGACTCGTTCATCGTCTAAGTCTGCCTTTTGTGGGCTTGGCACGTAGAGGGTATGATGCAACGTATGCGCTGCTACTTGGGTTTTATGGCTCAACACCTTGGCCGCACGACCCGTAGGGGCTGTCAGGTAAAACGGCGTTTGTTGCTGATTGAGAAAATCAACCAAAGCCTTCATCAAAGAAGTTTTTCCCGTACCCGCTGCTCCGCGCAAAATAAACGCATCGGCCACACAATCGGGTGAAACGAACTCTTCCAATAAATACAGTGCGTGAGCTTGTTGGCGCGTTGCTTCAAAGGGCAGGAGGTCGAAGATAGTGGTTGCAGTCATAACGGTGAGCGGCTTTTGGTTTTGGAAGCCGCTGCAAAAGTCATACCTTTAACGGCAGAGTTAGTTCCGTCATTGATAATTTCTAAAAAAATCTCATGGATAAAAAACGCTTAGAGCGACTGTTTGCCATTCATCAAAAGCTGCGTACCATGCAGGCGTATAACGCCCAAACGTTGATTGAGGCCATTGCCGAAAAAGTGGAGCAACACATTTCGGACCGAACGTTGCGCGATGATATTCAGGATTTGCGGGATATGGGGGCTGAAATCCCCAAACGAGCTAAAAGCTACCGTTATGTGGTGCCTTTTTCTTTTTTGGAAAAATTGGACGACAGCTATTACGGCTCGCTCAACGAAGCGGTGGCATTGCTGCGGCAGGTTTCCAAAACGAAGGAGTTTTTGGGGTTGGAAGATATTTTGCTGCGTTTGGAGCAACGTCTGTCGCTTACCGAGGCAGAGAAAAATGCGACTATTGCCTTTGAAGTGATAGAATTAAAAGGAAAGGAGCATTTGCCTAAATTGTATCAAGCGATTCAGAACCGGCGATTTATACGCGTTGATTATGAACCTTTTGGAAAGCCGATTTACCAAAGGCACATTTTCCCGTTGTTGCTCAAAGAATACAACAATCGTTGGTTTTTGATTGGATGGGAGAACGGCAAAAATGACATTCAAAATTTACCCCTCGACCGCATTGAAAACTTCCACGAAACCCACGAAGTTTTTGGATACGATACCTATTTCGATTGGCGAGAGCGCTTCAAAAATATGATTGGGACTACGCTTGAAGGTACGTTGGAAACCGTTCGCCTGCGATTCAGTGAAAGTCGTTTTCCGTATGTGATGACCAAAAAACTGCATCACAGTCAGGAACTTGTGGAAGAACGGATGATTTCCATTCGGGTCTATACCAACCGTGAACTGATTGCCAAAATTCTTGAATTTGGGGCGGATGTAGAAGTGCTTGAACCTGTCATATTACGCCAAAAAATAGCCGAGATTTTAGAAAAAGCCTCGGCAAAATATGGGGAAGGGAATGCTGCGATTTCATAACGGTGCAGCTAAAATATTTCTAAAAGGCCATAACTATCGGAAACATAAAACTGCTCAATATCAAACATTTTTAACAGGATTGCATCGGTAATTGATTGGGTAGAAGAGTTGCCCAAACGTAAGACAATTACTTTTGGCGGAAATCCATAGAGGTTAGACAAATCTTCAAAATCTTCATCAAAAGTTACGATAACAAAACCGTTTTCCTTCGCATATTTCCAGATGTTTGCGTCGGATGGAGGTATTTCTAAACTGGTTCGGCTCACATGCAGGCAATCAGGAATTATTTCAGCTAATTTCTTAACAATTCGATATGAAATATTCTCGTCAAAAAGGAACTTCATGCGGCTGTAATGAGAATTTTAGTATTTTCTTCCCGATTGGCGGCAAACGCCAAAGCCGCCAAAATGTCTTGGCGGGTAAGATGCGGAAAGTCTTCAATGATTTCTTCAAAGCTCATATCGCTTGCCAGCCAGCCTAAGATATCCCATACTGCAATTCTTGTACCTTTGATACAAGGTTTGCCAAAACGAATTTCAGGATTAATACTAATACGTTCCTGTAACTTTTCCATAATTCCCTCTTTTTTCTTCAAATATACATTTTTCTCTTTTTGTTGCATTGAAATGAGTCCTTCTTTGAAAGTTACGCAAAAAAATAGCCGAGACACTGCGTAGTGCCTCGGCTTTATATGAGTTTAAGGATTGTTAATTTTCGTCAGGTGAAATAAATCGGGCCGGCCGCCAGGTGTTGTTGCGGGGATTGATATCGGGAGTTTGAGAATCTGGATCGATGGTAACGGATTTGAGTGGGGTCTTGGTCGTAGATTTGAAAGTCCATGTACCGCTACGCTGCCAAACTTCAACGGGAAGTTGAACCCGCGTTTTTTTGCCACCTGCTTCTTCGAGTTCAACCACGGCCGGCATCGCCCATTGGTCTAAGTTTTCAATCGTAATAATGGCTCCCTTCGTTGGATTTTGCTCCACATATTGAACCTCTTTTACGGATTGGTCAAGCTTGTAGTTTTCATAAAACCAGCCTTTCCAAAACCAGCCTAAATCTTCTCCGGAGCCGTCTTCCATGCTCCTGAAAAAGTCGTAAGGAGTAGGGTGTTTGTAGGCCCAACGCTTGGCGTATTGTTTGAACGCATAGTCAAAACGGTCGCGACCAACTACTACTTCGCGAAGTAGTTTGAGACCGATAGCGGGTTTGTAATAGGCATCCCAGCCCAGATTAGTGACTTTGATTACGTCCGGGATCGTTAAAATGGGGTCGGCACCTTCACGGAAAAGAGTAGGGGCAATGTTTTGAATGTCATCCAAACGATCGCGGTTGTATTCTCCGTCGTTGAAAGCTTCGGTAGAAAGCATATTGATAAAGGTATTGAAACCTTCGTCCATCCACGCAAATTTACGTTCGTTATTTCCCACAATCATCGGAAACCACGTATGCCCAAATTCGTGGTCAGTTACCCCCCAAAGTGCGTCTTTTTTGTCGTTATGAGCGCAAAATACAATGCCTGGATATTCCATCCCGCCTACAATTCCTGCTACATTGGTAGCGACGGGATACGGGAATTCGAGCAAATATTTAGAATAGAACTCCAAACAGCCTTTCACGTATTCGGTAGAGCGTCCCCAACTGTCATTGCCGCCATTTTCGGCAGGATATACCGACTGTGCCAAAGTAGGTTTGCCACTTGGTAAGTTCATTTTGGCGGCATCCCATACAAAAGCGGGTGAGGTAGCCCATGCCACATCGCGGGCATTTTGACAACGAAATTTCCATGTTAACATACCATCCTGCTTTGGACGTGAGCTTTTGTCCTTCACTTCTTTTTCCGAACGAATCATGACCGTTTTGTCGCTCTTACGGGCTTCTTCCAGTCGTTTCAATTGGTCAGAAGTAAGTACTTCTGACGGGTTCATCAACTCGCCCGAACCTGCTACAATATGATTCCAAGGCACGGTAACGCTGTATTCGTAGTCGCCATAGTCCAAATAAAACTCTCCTGCACCGAGGTAAGGAAGTACGTTCCAGCCTTCAATGTCGTCAAAGACGCACATGCGAGGGTACCATTGGGCTATTTCGTACACGATGCCGTTGCGAGTTTCAAGCTTACCCATGCGGTCGGAGGCGTAAGAGGGGATTTTGAAAGTGTATGCTACTTTGATTTTCAAGTTTTCACCCCCTGCTTTGAGCGGCTCGGCCAACCGGATTTGCATTCGAGTGTCATCAATGATAAACTCGGCAGGAACAGTTTTGGCTTTTCCCTGTTGAATTGTGACAGCGCTAATGGTATAACCACCTTCAAAACCCGAATTGCCGTAGCGACCGCCGCTGAGTGGCGTAGTTTTGCCGCTGCGAGAGTTGTCGTTGAACGCATTTTGGTCCAATTGCAGCCACACAAACGGAAGTGTTTCTGGGCTGTTGTTAGTATAAGTTATTTCGACTTCACCAGTGATTGAATTAGCGGCTTCATCAAGTGTAACAGCGATTTTGTAATCGGCACGGTTTTGCCAATAGCGCGGTCCCGGAGCACCGCTTCCTGACCGAAACTCATTGGCAGGTTGGTAGTTGAACAACGGATTGAACAATACGTGCGGGTCGTATTTGGTGGTGGGGTTTTGGGCTTGCACTGAGGCGGCAAGGCTTACCAAAAATAAAAAACAGAGGTGACGGAACATTTTAGTGAAATTTGCAGAAAAACGAAGGTAATGCAGAAATGTTGTAAAAAGTAAAAACACAAACATAATCAACAAAAACGGGCTCACTTTCACCCAATTTGGAGGAGAAATGAATCAGTAAGCTGAAAGATTGGTTTACTTGGTATCCGGTTTTAAATTGATTTATAGTTTAAAATCGACAATCTCAAATCAGCAATCGTAAATTCCAATGGCTCTCAATAAAATTCCTGTCAATGTTATTACTGGTTTTCTCGGTGTGGGCAAAACAACTACCCTGCAAAACATCCTCAAACGCAAACCTGCCGATGAACGTTGGGCGCTCATTATCAATGAATTTGGAGCTGTATCCATTGATCATACCGCGTTTGCAGGAGCCGATGAAAACGGTTTGATTGTCAAAGAAATAGCAGGCGGCTGCATCTGCTGTACGGCCAATTTGCCCATGCAAATGACCTTAACGTTGGTTTTGCGTCAGGTTAAACCGCACCGTATTTTGATTGAACCCACGGGCATCGGCCATCCTGAAACCATTTTGGATATGTTGCGCGGGAAGTTTTTAAAAGATGTACTTGATGTGCGGGCTACGGTCTGTTTAGTGGATCCGCGACAATGGGAGAATGAAGATTATCGCGAGCACGAAACGTTTATTGACCAAATTACGCTGGCCGATGTGCTGATTGCCAACAAGATAGATTTGGCGGGAGAAAAGCTGACGCAGGAATTTGTGGAATGGGCCAGGGATCTTTTCCCTCCTAAAATTTTGATTGGAGCCGTTGAACAGGGAGACATTGACCCGAATTGGTTGAATATTGAGCCTTTTCCCAACCGTAAAGCCCTGCATCCTCAGGCGCACGACTACGAACATCACCACCATCATCATACTGAGGAGTTGCCGATTCCACAAATTGGGAAGCCATTGATGCGGGAGAGTCATGGGCTGGGACGTTACAGTTGTGGGTGGGTGTTTTCGCCGGATGAGGTATTTGAATTACCCAAACTAAAAGCGTGGATTTCCTCCCTTCAAAACGTAGAACGGGTCAAAGGGGCGTTTAGGACGGGCGTAGATTGGGTATTGATTAATGCCGTGCGCGGAGAATTTTCGATTGAATATTTAGCGTATCGGCGCGATAGTCGCGTAGAGTGTATTTCGGCAAATCCGTTGCCTTGGAAGACGCTGGAAGATGGTTTGAAAGGGTGTATTTTATCTATTCCCGAAAAAACAGAGGTGTGAAAAAGTACGGTTGGATAGTGGCTTCACTTACTGCTTTGGCGGTGTATCTGCTTTATGCTTACTTCCAGCCTACCTATTCCTATCACCTGCTCGACTCACGCTACGACGCTCTCAAATACGCCAAAGCCTACGACTATTTCAACGATTTTGCTACAGACTATCAATTATCTTTTCCCTTCAACACCCGAATTTTGATGCCTTGGTTGGCAGCTCAACTGCCTTTCAATGACCTGAAAATGGATTTTGTTTGGCTCAATGGTCTGTTTATTGTGCTTACCGTTGGAGTTCTGACTTTCGTTTGGCAAAAACTGCAAATTCGTCTTTCTCTGATTTTGCTCGGGCTATTTTGGGCGCTTTTTCACTGGAAAGGATTGGTACGTATGTACCTGCCCGACCCCTTAACAGCGGATGTAGGCGGGTATTTTTGGTTAACCTCATCCCTAACCCTTCTCCTTGTAGGAGAAGGGGATAACGTTCCAATTTTCAATTGGAATAGGTTAGTTAAAGCGTGTTTTTGGATTTTGACGGCTGTTTTGGGAACCTTGCAGAAAGAATCTTTTATTGCGGTTCTGGGCGTAACGGCATTTTGGGGAGCTTTGAGTTTGTGGTTTGTGCGGACACCAACCGTGGCAAGAGAAACGCAAAAAGATGCTTCCAGCATGACAAAAGATACGCTTTTGACATTGCTCTCGGCATTTTTAATTGCGGTTTTAGCACATTATTTGGTTTCGTTTTTCTTTCCCGCTTCCACTTCGGATTGGCGAAATAATTCTCTAATCAGTCTTTCTCGTGGTGTTAAACGCTACATCCTACAGCCTGAGTTATTTTTACGCCTTCCCATCAGCTGGTTATTGGCTTACGGAACGCTTTGGTTAGCGCTTCTTCGTTCTTCTTCTCCCTCACTATTACCCCATTCTCACTACTCTCAGCGACGGCTGCCGCTCCTGACTCCTCACTTCTGTCTTTGGCTCCTTCTAAGTGTTTTTGGTGGTGGGGATACCACACGGATTTTGTTCAACGGAATGCCCTTTGTGCTGACGTTTCTACTTTTGAAATTGAATCAACAACCAAAATGGGTAGTTTGGTACCTCCTGTTTACCTCGCTTCCATTGATGCGTCTCAATGAATTAGAACCTGATCTGGGATTATATCCGCAAGCTACGCAGCGTTGGTGCGTTGAATGTTGGACGTTAAGAGAAAGTTGGGAATATTGGGTGTATGCTATTGCTGTTTTAGCGGGTTACTACTACTTTTTGCGTCGCTTTGGAACCGTCAGTCGTGATAAAACGAACCACGTAAACGCCGGTGGCTAAATTACTCACATCGAACGCAGATTCTGTAACGATTTGAGTAACCGATTGACTTTGAATAAATTGACCTGTGATTGAATACAGATCCAATTGCCCGGTTGTGGGCACCTGCACGTATAAAAAATTGGAGGTAGGATTGGGGAAAACAATAAACTGCAGGTTTTCGGTCGGAATAGTGACTTTGGTAGAAGTATTCTTTAAAAATTTGATTCCCCCCGTATTACTTCCAATGAGCAGTTCGGGCAGTTGATCTCCGTCCAAATCCCCTACGGCTGGGAATAAACCCATTCCTATTTTTGTAAATTCAGGCTTACCTGAATACTCGTTGAAAATCAAACTGCTGTCACTTTTTAGAATAGCATCAGGCTTAGTAAAATTTTGATATACCCGCACTTTTCCCGATAAATCTGCCATAATCAATTCAGGCTGACGGTCGCCATTGAGGTCGGCTGCGACCATGCCTTGGGAGCGTTTCTCGAAATCAACGTCTAATCCCCCGAAAATTTCACTTTTGAGTTCGTATTTTGGATTCAGGGTAGTGCCTGTGTTATGGTGATACTCTACGTTGCCGGAGTTTTTACTTACCAATACGTCCAATTTTCCATCTTGGTCAATGTCATAATACAGTAGGTTTTCGCCATTGGCCAAATTTTGAGGATTGACAAGTTTGGTAAGGCGAGTTGTGTCCATCTGCATTGCCCGTCCACGCGGAGCGGTATTGGGTACATATCGAATGTCCATGCCCTTAAAAGTGCTTGCCCAAAATCCAAAATCAGTAGTTCCGTCACCGTTTAGGTCTGCAAAAAAAGGTTTTGTATTGACCAACAACAAATTTTCTGTATTTAATAATCGGTTGCCAAGATTCAAATAATCGGTAGTGACGAGTTCAAACTGAGCTTGAGTAGAGCTTCCTGTATTTCGGTAAAAATAGATGCTTGCTCGGTAGCCCTTTGAAGTACGAGTACCTCCGTATCCCACAAACAAATCCAAATCGCCATCACCATCTGCATCCATTAAGGCCGGGGTCGCATTTTCTCCCAAATCAATCATCCCCTCCTGCAAAAAATCAGATTGACGGTACACAAATTTGGGCTGTACATCCGTGCCTTCGTTGCGATAAAACCAATTGGACTGTCGTAAATTGATGAGCGCATTGCTGGCAATATCGGTACTGCTTGGCGAAGCTACCAAATCCCGAATTCCGTCTCCGTCCAAATCTTCCACGTACGCAGAAGGAAAAATAGGAAAATTGATAGGGGTTTGGGTGGGGAAAGCAGATTCTATGCTGCTAATCAGTGCTTTCATGCCATTGCCGCCTGTATTTTTAAGTTTGGTTACGTTATCGCAGGCGATGTGTCCGTGTAAAAAATCCTTTAACCCATCTCCGTCAATATCTCCCACCCACATTGTATTGCCTTGGTGTTGCACTCGGGCATAGGATAAAGGTGCCATCGCTTCGCGCAGCGTGGATGGGCTGGTTCGCAACGGCTCCAAAAATTGAGCAGGAGCATCGGCAGGTTGTAAATTCAGGTCATATTTGTCGCAAAACGAAGTGGCCGCAAAGCGTCCCCAATTGGTGGTCATTTTACGAAAAACAAAAGGTTGGCTGCTGTTTTGTTCCTTGCTGAAATTCTGGTGTAATTCGACCGAAGCGCCCGTAAAATCAAACGTTAAAATATCAATATCACCGTCGTCGTCAATGTCGGTAATGGCGGGCAGGTCGGTGGAAGGGACGTATAAGTTGATATTGCCAGAAAATCCTTGGGTCAGAATCGGATTGGCAATCAATTGCCAGGCAAATCCGTTGGCATTGGCTACGTTTTTAAATACTCGGATACCTGCGTTGGTACTGGTAAAGAGGTCCTTACGTCCGTCGCGGTCGTAATCAACCAACAATAGCCAATACAGCAAATCGTTGGGGAAAAGAATTTCGTACTTGGGAGCGTATTTCCAAGTAACTGTGTTTCCATTTTTTACGGCTAAAAAAGTACTGATTTGATGATTGCCCCGGTCAAAAATGACCAAATCTTCCACGCCGTCAGTGTCCAAGTGCATTTTGGAAAACTGAGCGCTGTTAAGGCCCCCAGCCCAAGGATTACTCAATGGAACACCGTTTGAAACCACTTTGGATGAATTGTCCCAACGGAAAGAAAAGGTTTGGGCAGATGCGTCAACTACAAAGAATACACTGAAAAGGCAGAGCAGATAAGTAAGAAAATGTATGTTGACCCGTACAATCTGAGACATTCTTATTCCAATTTTTTTGTGAACAAATCGTTCTAAGTAAAAACGTTTTTATGCTTCAAAAAGTGTTCGCTAATTCTGCCAAATCTTGGCTCTTTTGCGGGTTTCTTACGGCTTCATTGACTACTTTCAGCCAACAAAAATACCATAATCTCGTCTTGGAAGGGGGTGGTATTCGAGGAATAGCCTATTGCGGCGCGATTCAGGAATTGGAACAACGGGGATTTTTAAAAGATATTCGACGCATTGGCGGTACTTCGGCAGGAGCGATTCAGGCTTCTCTGCTGTCAGTAGGGTATTCGGCAGCAGAATTGACTGAATTGGTTTCCGAAATGAAAATACAGTCTTTCAACGATGGACAATACATCTTTGTAGGGGGTACCCAACGTCTCATTGAACGTTTTGGTTGGTATCGCGGTGATGTTTTTCGAAAATGGATAGCCGAAAAAATTGAGCGAAAAACGGGCTCTACCGGCTTGACATTCGGGCAGTTGCACGCATTGACGCTGAAAGACAGTTGTTTTAAAGATTTGTACGTAACGGTTACCAACCTGACCCAACAAAAGGCTATGGTGCTTTCGTACGAGCAATTTCCTGATTTGGTCATTGCCGATGCTGTACGGGCTTCCATGTCTATTCCGCTGTATTATTGTGCGGTTTTTATGGATAGCACGGGGCGATTTTATTCCCGTCCGCCGCGTACTATACCCGCCGATGTGTTGGTGGATGGCGGCCTGTTGATGAATTATCCCATTGGGCTTTTTGACAAAAATCGCTTTCTCAGTACTCCACAACCTAATACAGCACCGGACGCTTCTATATTTAATGCCGAAACGTTGGGCTTACGTTTAGAAAGTGCCGAACAAATCAAGGCGGATGCGCAGAATATGGGGTTGGCTCCGTATCCCATCCGAAGTTTTAAAACGTACATGGGTGCATTTTACAACTTGATTTCAGAAGCGGCCAATCGCTACAGCCTGCGTCCCGAAGATTTAAAACGTACCATTTCGGTTGATTTTCAGAACATTGGAGGAAAAGTAAGAAAGCTGACAGAGGCCGAGAAAAACGTCCTGATTGAAAGCGGCAAAAAATGTGTAGGAGAATTTTGCAAACCCGCTTCTGCCACTACCAACCTATCACAAAATTGACTTTAGTTCGTCTAAATGTTGTACATCGTAGGTCGGTTTTGTTTCAAATGACACTTTCTTGGGGTTGTAAAAAGCGGCATCTATTCCAAAACGCAACGCGCCCATAATATCAGCTTCCCAGTTATCACCAATCATCAAACTTTCCTGAGGTTGAGCACCGGCAGCTTGCAAAGCATACGCAAAAATCTGCGCATCCGGTTTTTTGGCACCAGCCCGTTCGTTGGTAACTACGTGCTGAAAATAATGGTGAATCCCCGAACTCTGCATTTTAGAAGCCTGAATGGAATCAAAGCCGTTGGTGACAATGTGCAGTTGGTAATTTTTGTTGGCACAGTATTCCAATAAAGCAACCGCACCATCCAGCAAATGTGCTTTTTGAGGAAGCAGTTTTAAATATTCTTCACCCAACGCGCTCCCAAAAGCGACATTTTCTACCTTCAACGCTTCGAAAACCAATCGAAAACGGTGTTCGCGAATATACGTGTGGGCAATGAGCCCCCGGTCGAAGTCATTCCATAACTGCGTATTGATTTCAAGAAAGGCCCGAACAAAATCTCCCAACGACATCACTCCGTGGTTGATGAGTTCAAAGTTGTGATAAATATCGGTTAACGATTCTGCCGAATTGCGTTCAAAATCCCAAAGGGTGTGGTCAAGATCGAAAAATAGGTGTTTGTAGGTCATTGGAAATTAACTACTTGGCGAGAATGATTTTCTTATAAATGGTGGTGAGCGGAAGCTGTGTTTCAAAGAAAGGAAGTTTTACGCTTTCATTCAATTCCGTATAAAATTCTACGTACCAACGATTTCCGTCTCTTACAAACAGTTCTACAAAACAGTTGTCTTGGTCGATGATAAGATAGTATTGCAAAGAGGTAATGTTGGAATATTCGGCCAATTTGATGTGTCTATCCACATTGGCGGTAGAATCTGAAAGCACTTCTACAATCAAAATCGGTTCGGTTGCATATTTAACTTTATTGCCGGATTCATGGATAATCTGAAAGTCAGGAATGCGGTATTTTTTATCTCCCTGCACCATCAATTTGACTGCATTTTGATACATTTTAAAAGGCTTGTCTTCCAGTAAAACTCTGAAAAAGAAGTGAATATTGCCCGCAATTTCGTTGGCTGTGGTTGATTCTCCTGACATTTCGATAATTTCTCCGTCTATAAATTCATACCTTCCTTCATGCGTTTCGCAGAAATCAAAGTATTCTTCGACTGTGTATAATTTTTCTGCAACTACCATCACTGTGTTGTATTTTTTTCAAAAATACGAAAATCAGCGTTACTTTGTTGTTATGAATACTCCACTTCTCATTTCCGAAATTCTTATTTATCCCGTCAAATCGTTGGGGGCTATCAGCCTGTCACAAGCCGAAGTAGAAGAGCGCGGTTTACGCTACGACCGTCGTTGGTTGGTGGTTGATGATAACAATCGTTTTGTGACGCAGCGTCAATATCCCACTATGGCGCTTATAGAAGTTTCTATTACTGAAAATGGGTTACAATTGCGACATCGCACGCGAGATTTGGGCATATTAACCGTGCCTTTTCAGCCCGAAACGTTTGATTTAGTGACGGTGACGCTGTGGGATGATCAAATTGAATCGGTGATTGTCAATGATGCGTCTAACCGTTGGTTGAGCGAAGCATTGGGCTTTTCGGCACGTTTGGTGTATTTGCCGGATACGTCACCGAGGTTGGCCGATCCCAACTACGCACCCTTTGATGCTAACGTGAGCTTTGCCGACGGCTATCCGGTGTTGGTGATTGGACAATCTTCGTTGGATGATTTAAACACTCGACTGTCCGAACCGGTTTCTATGATACGGTTTCGTCCCAATTTGGTTTTTGAAGGCGGTTTGCCCTACGACGAGGACCAATGGTATGAGTTCACCGTCGGAAATCTGACCTTTTACGGAGTAAAGCCCTGCGCCCGTTGCATTCTGACCACTGTCGACCCTGAAAAAGGCGAGATTGCCGGAAAAGAACCCATACGCACGCTGTCAACGTATCGTAAACGGAACAACAAGATTTTCTTTGGGCAAAACCTAATGACCAATCAAACGGGAACGATAAAAATAGGAGATGAAATAAGTGTTCTGAGCCGTAAACAACGGCAAACCATGAGTGAAGAAATATGAAGAAAACAGTGGCAGTAATCGGAGCGGGAATTGCGGGAATTGCGTCCGGAATTCGTTTGGCCAATAAAGGATACGAAGTACACATTTTTGAAGCCAATAGCTATCCGGGAGGAAAACTGTCGAGTTTTGAATTGAACGGTTATCGCTTCGATGCCGGGCCTTCATTGTTTACCATGCCACATTTGGTGGATGAACTGTTTCAACTTTCGGGCAAAAATCCGCAGAATTATTTTGAATACATTCGTTTGGAAGAAGCCTGCCGCTATTTTTGGGATGATGGAGTTCGGTTGACAGCTCACGCCAATCAACAGGATTTTGCGAAAGAAATAGAGGAAAAATTAGGTGAGCCAGCCGAACACGTTTTGGCGCATTTACGCGACAGTGCGGTGAAATATGACGTCACCGAAAAGCTGTTTTTGCATCGTTCATTGCACAAAATCAGCACGTATTTTAACCGTGATGCGCTCAAGGGATATGCTAATATGCACCGTTTGGATGCTTTTACGACTATGAATCGCGCCAATGAGCGGCGATTCAAAAATCCACGCGTAGTGCAATTGTTTAATCGGTACGCTACTTACAACGGCTCTGATCCCTACCAAACACCTGCCACAATGAATATTATTCCGCATTTGGAATACAACATCGGCGCCTTCTTTCCCAAAAAAGGCATGGTGGACATCACGGAAAGTTTAGTCAAGTTGGCCGAAGATTTGGGAGTAAAGTTCCATTTCAATACCAAAGTTGACAAAATAGAAACATCAGGAAATCAGGTAGCAGGTTTAAAATTTGAACAAAAATCTGACTCCTCGCTCCTAAATGCCCACTTCTTCGACATTGTTGTCTCCAACATGGACGTCGTCAATACGTTCCGAAAGTTGCTGCCTGATGCCAAACAACCTGAACGAATTTTGCGACAACCCAAATCAAGTTCAGCGCTGATTTTTTACTGGGGAATCAAAAAGAGGTTTTCGGAATTAGGGTTACATAATATCTTCTTTTCCAACGATTACCGTGTTGAGTTTGAGCATTTGTTTCAGAAAAAAACAATTTGTTCAGACCCGACGATTTACCTCAATATTACTTCAAAACACAAAGCCGATGACGCTCCCGAAGGGGGCGAAAACTGGTTCATTCTGGTCAATGCACCCAATAATGACGGCCAGAACTGGGATTTGTTAATTGAACAAACACGCCAAGCCGTTTTTAAAAAATTGTCACACAACTTAGGTGTAGCTATTGAAGAGTTAGTGGAGTGTGAGGAGATTTTAGACCCTCGCAGCATTGAATCCAAAACTTCAAGTTCGCAGGGAGCATTGTACGGAAATAGCTCCAACAACCGTTTTGCGGCTTTTTTACGTCACGCCAATTTTTCCCGCGAGTTTCAAAACCTCTACTTTGTGGGCGGTAGCGTACATCCCGGAGGAGGAATTCCCTTGGCTATCCTGTCAGCCAAAATTGCTACTGATTTGATGCCGACTTAGCTTTGACAAAGTTCAAAACTTTGTCAAAGCTATTTTAGGCGCGGTTTTTGTGAGCACCAACACTACGGTTTTATCTTAATCTAATCCCTTTTGAAACATTTGTTACATCATATTCAATTAAAATGTAATAGAACTGCAAGATTTCTCTCTGTGGTTCTCTGTTTCTCTGTGGTTGAATGTTTGAGCCAACAACTCCCCCACTATTCACAATATCTTCAAAATCATTTTTTGATTAACCCGGCACTTGCTGGTATTGAAAACTATGCTGATGCGCGTTTGGGCTATCGACAGCAATGGGCAGGTTTGGAAGATGCGCCCCGGACTTTTTACATGACGGCGCATTTACCCGTTGGAAATCCTGATTTTGAAGTAGAACCGGCTTCGCCCCGATTCAGTTTCGGACGGGAGTCCGGCCCGACTCTTCCCGATGCCCACGGGGGGGCAGGGTTATCGCTCATTCGTGACCAAACCGGTCCATGGAGCCGATTTTCAATGAGTGTGTCGGGGGCTTATCATTACCCTTTGGGAGATTTATGGCAGCTAAGTGCAGGGATTTCTGGAGGAATTACCCAACATACCCTTGATTTTGACCGTATTCATTTGGCCAATTCTCAGGACCCGGTAGTGTCAGTGGGAAAAGTAAATACGTTGCGCCCCGATATGAGTGCAGGACTTTGGATTTACTCTCCTGAGTTTTTTGCAGGGTTTTCGGTGCAGCAATTAATAGGGTCAAAACTTAACTTTCGAAAAGGCGATTACGATTGGCAGGGAAAAGTGGTTCCGCATTATTTTCTGACGGCAGGCTATCGGTTGATTGTTGCCGATGATTGGGATTTTACACCTTCTGTTCTTTTTAAAAAAGCAACCAATGCTCCGCTTTCGTGGGATCTAAACCTTAAATTCAGCTACCAAAATAACTTTTGGTTTGGCCTGTCTTACCGTCAAAAAGACGCTTTTTGGGGCTGGGTAGGCGTGCGGGTCGCTCAAAAATTTACGGTCAGCTATACCTATGAGTACGTCATTTCTTCTCTACAATCGGCTACGCGCGGCTCCCACGAAATCGTGTTGGGTCTGACGCTCGGCAACCAGCGGCATTATACTTCACCGCGGAGTTTTTGGTAAAAGCTATCCTACTTTAACAACAAAATTTTTCTTTCCATCAACAAACGGAAGGGAATCGGTGTTGTTACATCAATTCAAAACCACTCAATTATACATTTTAATGAAAGCTGTTGTACTCCAAGAAATAAATCAGACTGTTTCAATTCAGGAAGTTGAAACGCCGCAGGCGGGTGCGGGTGAAGTCATTGTCCAACTCAAAGCCGCGGCGCTCAATCACCGGGACGTTTTTGTTCAACAGGGAAAATACCCCGGTATCAAACTGCCCGTTATTTTGGGGTCAGATGGGGCAGGAATTGTTTTGGAAGTAGGAGAAGGTGTTTCGGAAGAGTGGTTAGGAAAAGAAGTGATTGTAAATCCTTCGCAGAATTGGGGTGCCGACGACCGTTTTTACAGCAAAAACTTTAAAATTCTGGGAATGCCCGACAACGGTACATTTGCCGAATATCTCAAAGTAGAAGCTAAATACCTTACGCCAAAACCGTCTCATTTGAGTTTTGAAGCGGCGGCGGCACTTCCGCTCGGTGGCGTTACGGCTTGGAGGGCATTGATGTCGCGAGCGGCCATGAAAGCAGGAGACCGTGTTCTTGTGACAGGTATTGGTGGCGGGGTGGCTTTGCTTGTTTTGCAATTTGCGGTAGCTGCCGGTGCCGAAGTTTGGGTAACGTCAGGTTCGGACGAAAAAATCGCGAAAGCCGTAGAATTAGGGGCCAAAGGAGGGGTAAATTACAAAGATCCTAATTGGGCCAAAAACCTCATCGCGGCCACGGGCGGCGACCGAAGTGGATACTTTGAAGTAATCATCGACAGCGCCGGAGGGCCAGGCTTTGCCAAATTAATTGACGTTGCCACTGCCGGGGCAAGCATTTGTTTCTTTGGAGGAACAACAGGCAACATCACCGACATCATTCCCGGAAAAGTATTTTTTAAACAACTCAATATTTACGGTTCAACCATGGGAACGGAAGCTGAATTTGCCGATATGGTCCGTTTTATCGAAGAAAAACAAATTCAACCTGTTATTGATGAAATCGTTCCGTTGGAAGATGCCGAAGCAGCGCTACGGCGTATGGATAGCGGAACTCAGTTTGGGAAGATTGTGTTGAAGATTGGGTGATTAGGCTGTAAATCAGTAACTTTGTAAAAAATATATAACCTTGATAAGGTTTTCATTGATAACTATTTTTTTAATGAAAACCATCCCAACAACTGTTTTAATCAAACTATTAACGGATACCAGTTAACCGTTACGTTAACCAGTGCTTTAGTACTTAAAATGACAGAAACACTTTCCATACCGAAACAGGATATTCGTAAACTTACGGTTGCTCAATTGAAAGATTGGTTGACGCAACACGGTGAACAAGGCTTCCGTGCCAAGCAAATCGTTGAATGGCTTTGGAAAAAATCGGCTACTTCTTTTGACCAAATGAGTAATCTCTCGCTTAAAACCCGGGAGTTACTGACCGAAAACTTTGAAATTCGGGCTATTTCCAATGCCAAATCGCAGAAAAGCAACGACGGAACCGTAAAGTCGGCTTTTAAACTGCACGATGGACACCTCATTGAAGGGGTACTCATTCCGGCCGATGACCGCATGACGGCTTGCGTATCGAGTCAGGTGGGTTGTTCACTTACGTGTAAGTTTTGTGCGACGGGCTACATGGACCGCAAACGCAACTTAGACGCGGCAGAAATGTACGACCAAGTGGTTGCCATAGATCGTCAGGCAAAAGAAAATTTCAATTTACCGCTGACCAATATTGTGTACATGGGCATGGGTGAACCGCTGCTCAACTACGCCAATGTCCTTGAATCGGTGGAAAAAATTACGTCTCCCGAAGGATTGGGAATGTCGCCTAAGCGCATTACAGTTTCGACGGCTGGCATTGCTAAGATGATTATGAAATTGGGCGATGATGGCGTGAAATTCAATTTGGCGCTTTCGTTGCACGCGGCCAATGACCAAAAGCGGAATCAAATCATGCCCATCAATGAATCAAATTCATTGAAGAATTTGGCCGAGGCATTGCAGTATTTTTACCGCAAAACCCAAAATAGAATCACGTTTGAATACATCGTTTTTAATAACTTCAACGATACCCTGCAAGACGCCAAAGAATTGTGGGAGTTTACCAAAAAAGTGCCTGCCAAAGTCAACATCATTGAATACAACCCCATTGCCGAAGCTGATTTTAAAAATGCAGGCGTGGATAAACTGGCTCAGTTTGCGAAGTTTTTGGAAGATAAAGGCGTGATTGTAAACGTACGTCGCAGTCGGGGAAAAGACATAGACGCCGCCTGCGGGCAATTGGCGAACCGGGAGAAAGAAGAACAAAAATGAGTATATACTTTTTGGCGGGTTTGCTTATTGCAGCAGGGATTCTTCATTTAGTAAAGCCGAAATTGTATAAACGAATGATGCCGCCGCGGATTCCTGCTCCGCAGTTCAGTATTTTTATTTCGGGGGTGTTTGAAATTGTTTTTGGAGCAGGATTACTCTTTGTTCAAACACGTTCATGGTCGGCTTGGGGCACTATTTTGCTCTTTATTGCCATTTTCCCTGCCAATGTATATATGTTCACGTCGGGCAGATTTAGCAGAATCCCCAAACTGCTTCTTATTCTCCGTTTACCGCTTCAATTGGCCTTGATTTGGTGGGCTTATCAGTTTCTATAAAACGAATGACGAATGAACGAATGTCGAGTTACGAATTTTTTTCTAATACACATTTACGTTCGCACAAATTCATTTCAACATAAAAAAGCGGTCAGGCTTGAAATCTGACCGCTTTTTTATGTTGAGACACCGTAAAATTATACCTTCAAAAACACTTTCTTCTTATACAGGAAATACAAAAAGAGCCATTCGACAATGACGTAGCCAATGGCGTAAAAGACTTTTTGGTAAGGCTCTGAGAAATACTTGACAATACCTCTGAATAGCCGTTCGGACGTATGATCAAAAGCAATAAAATGCTGCGCCATGTAAATCAAAATGGAATTCATGCCAATCACGGCCAACACCCACGCCCAGCGATTCCAGTTTTGTACGTCAATGACCCAATAAAATACCGATAGTAAAATCAAACTCCAGCCGCCTACGGTTAACACAAATGAGCTCGTCCAGAGGTTTTTATTAATGGGAAATACGTAGTCCCAGAGTTTGCCCAATACGAGAAAAAGAACTCCTGCCACAAACAGAATCAGTACTTTTTGGGAACGAGAAGTAGAGCGCTCGTCAGATTTAAGAAGATTTCCTGCAAAAATTCCCAATAGCCCCGTGGCAATGGCCGGTACAGTAGAAATGAGACCTTCGGGGTCATGAATGTCTTTGTGTAAGTGTCCGGGTAATATCAAACGGTCGAAATAGCTGACCGGGTTACACTCCATTGTCATCTGACCTGCTCCGCAACCCGGTACCGGGACGAGCATCACAAACGCCCAATAGCCCAACAGCAAACCAACAAACCAAACATACTGTGTTTTGGTGTTGGTATAGAGATAAATGATTTGGGCAAACATCCCGGCTAAACCAATGCGCCCCAACACGCTCGGGAAACGCATTTCATCCAAGGGCTTGATTTGGAGACCATTGTTGTAAATAATGCCCAAAAGAACCAATGTTAAGCCGCGTTGAATAACCTTACGCAGCATTTTTCTGCGGTCATCGCCGCGTTCGAGGCGAACTCCCAGAGAAAACGGAGCAGATACACCGGATAAAAAAAGAAAAAGGGGGAAAATAAGGTCATAAGCTCTGAAACCGTTCCAGTCCGGGTGGGAGAGTTGGTGAGCCATGAGAATGGCACCTGACCAGCCCGTTGCTTCGGCCAGAAGATGGAAAATATCTTCGCCGCCGGTAATCCAAAACATATCAAAACCGCGCAGGGCATCCAAAGACAGCAGCCGGCGCGAGTGGGTGTCGGTAGAAGGGTGACTCATAGGTTAAGAGGAAAGCAGTAGATAGTAAATATTGGGTTATAGGGGGTGATTTTTACAAAACACCCATTACATACTACGTATGACGGGGTAGGATGTACTATGGTTTATCCTTCAAATTTTACAGTGACGTGGGAGCCGTCACAATAGGGTTTGTTTCCCGAATGACCGCAACGACAGAAAGCCGTCACTTTTGATTTTTTTGCAGCATTGCCGGCAGCATCTTTGACGGTCAAATTACCGTAAACCAACAAAGGGCCTTTGGTCAAAATTTCTACGACGGTTTCGCCTTCTACTTCTACATTTCCTTCAATTTCGTCGTTCCTGAAATAAGAAAGAGCTCCCGACGGACATTTTTTTACCTGTTTAACGATGATTTCGGTTGTACTACCTTCTGGAGTTACCCAAGGGCGTTTTCTTGGGTCAAAAACTGTGGGTAATCCTTTAAAACAAACAGCAGAGTGAATACATATATGAGGTTGCCATACGACCGTCACTTCCCCGTTTGTGTATTTTTTGCGGTCTGCCGCCGCGGGTATTTGTTTCTCCATAGGAATAGATTTTAAGTGGTATAGAATGGGTTGTATTAAAAACAACGAAATCTAAGCAAAATCCACTTAAAATCTAAAAAATCCGACTTTTATGCAGGCATTCCTTCTTTCATTCGCTCAGCATTTTCGGCAATTCGAAGTTGCTCAATAAAATCACCGATATCGCCATCCATTACAGTAGGCAGGTTATAAACTGTATAACCGATTCTGTGGTCGGTTACGCGGCTTTGGGAATAGTTGTAAGTACGAATTTTGTCCGAACGGTCACCGCTGCCTACCAAACTTTTACGTTGTGAGGATACGGCGTCGTTTTGCTTTTTTAACTCCATTTCGTAGAGTTTTGAGCGTAAGGTATTCATGGCGCGTTCACGGTTTCCGTGTTGACTGCGCTCTACCTGGCATACCACCACAATACCGGTCGGTTTGTGGGTCAATTGTACTTTGGTTTCTACTTTGTTGACGTTTTGTCCACCGGCACCTCCCGAACGCGACGTAATGATTTCGATGTCGGCCGGGTTGATTTCCACCTGTTCTACGTCCTCTACTTCCGGCATAACGGCTACGGTAGCTGCGGAGGTATGTACGCGTCCCTGCGACTCGGTTACGGGTACGCGCTGTACTCGATGCACACCTGATTCAAATTTGAGCTTGCCATAGACATCTTCGCCTATCACGCTCGCAATGATTTCTTTGTATCCTCCCGTACTGCCTTCGGTATAGTCCATGATTTCCATGCGCCAGCCCATATTGTCGCAGAATCGTTGATACATCCGAAACAAATCTCCCGCAAAAATGGAGGCTTCGTCACCACCCGTACCGCCTCTGATTTCGAGAATCACGTTGTGGCTATCGTTGGGGTCTTTCGGAATTAACATTTCTTTGAGGGCAGCATCCAACTCATCGGCTTGCGGCTGAAGTTCAATGAGTTCGGCTTTGGCCATGTCCCGCATTTCTTCATCGCTTTCGGTCGCAATCAGTTCTTTTGCGCCTTCAATTTCACTCAATACTTTTTTGTAGGCTTGGTATTTTTGGACTATTTTGTCCAAATCCTTATACTCCTTACTCAATTTTGAAAAACGTTTTTGGTCGGAAACGGCTTCCGGTTGCACAATTTGTTGGGCAACTTCGTCAAAACGCTCTTTTATGGCTTCTAACTGTTCTAACATGGGTATTTTGTGTTTCTTTCGTCAAAACAAAGAATCACCCTTCAGTTTTAACGATATACTTTTGAAAATGCAAAGTTACGATTTTATAGTCACAGTTTGTTGCATAAAGAAACGGTTCTAACAACAAGCTTTTCAGTGATTTCTTTAACTTTGATACCCCTCAATTCCCCCAAAGTGGGGGAAGGAAAAATGAAGTAATTGAGAATACCTTTGTAGGGATATGAAAGAGTGGCTTTTAATCGGGTTGTGGTGGATCTGTTGGTCCGGTGTGAAAGCATCGCCGATTGGCTTTGACTTTTGGAACCACATCGGCCCCGGCGAAGGCCTCAGTCAAAACTGTATAGGTTCTATCCTGCAAGACCACCGTGGACTGATGTGGTTTGGCACCCAGGATGGACTCAATTGTTACGACGGTCAGCGGATGCAGGTGTATCGTCAAATCCCCTTCGATTCTACATCATTGTCAGAGGATTATATCACGGCTCTTTACGAAGATTCCCAACAACGACTGTGGGTAGGAACCACCAATGGCTTAAACTGTTATCAATTCAGCAGCGGTACTTTTCGGCGAATATTCCAAAAATGCTAACCCGCCTCTGCCTCGTCGAAGACGACCACCTCATCCGCGAAGCGTTTGCCGATCTGCTAAACAACACCGAGGATTTTCGGGTAGTCAACACCTATTCCAACTGCGAAGAATACCTGCGCAACCTCGCCACCAACCGCCCCGATGTGGTACTGATGGATCTTGAACTCCCGCGCATGGGAGGCGTGGAAGGGATTGAACGTACCAAAAAATTACGCCCTCAAACCCAACTCATCGTAGTAACGGTTTATGAAAGTGATGAACTGGTATTCAGAGCATTGTGCGCTGGAGCGGGAGGCTACCTTACCAAAAATATGCCGCCCAGCCGGCTCATTGAAGCTATCCGGGAGATATGCCAAGGCGGCGCACCGATGAGTACCAACATTGCCCGCATGGTGGTGGCTTCGTTTCAAAAAACCACCATTCACCCCTCACGGCCCGCGAAACGGAGGTATTGGAGCGTATTTCACAGGGGGAAAGCTATACCACTTATTGCCGATGAGTTGTTTGTAGATAAAGAAACCATCCGCACCCACATCAAGAACATCTACTGGAAACTGGAAGTCCACTCCAAAGCCGAGGCGATTGAAAAGGCGCCGAAGGAACGATTGATATGAAGCGGTTTTTTGTTATTTTGCTCAGAAAATAACAACCATTCTATCATAACTCTCTATCGACATGAGTAAAATTGACCACGTTTTTAAGAACAACGAAAAATGGATAACCGAAAAACTCGCTGTAGATCCAAATTATTTCCCGCTGTAATATTTTGTGTGTTAACCCTTTTGTCCTGTTATTTTTGTTTTCAAAATCACAATTATGGCAAAAGTAAAAATTGAAATCACAACTGATATAGGCGAAACTGTTTT
>NZ_JAIXST010000135.1 GCF_027484545.1 Runella sp.
AACTTTGGAGTGACTAAACTCAAAGATTATGTACCTATTTTGCCCAAGTTGTCACAGCACAAAGATAAAAAAGAATGGCCCTACTCACTACGGTAATCGCAGCGGCGAACCGTCAGACCCCCGTTGTGCGTTGTCTTCCGAAGGAGACTGCGCACTCAAAATAAACAGAGTGTTTGTAACACGGTGAGTGCCAAACACCTTTCTATAAAGCATAAATTTTATAAAAATCCTTCCGTTGTGCGTTGCCTTCCGAAGGATGACTGCGCAATCAAAATAAACAGCGTGTTGGTAAAACGGTGAATTTCCTGACAGGTTTTCACGGAAGCTCATTCATTCAAATCAGCCGGAAGTGGCCTTTTTAATTAGCTTTTGGCTGCACAAACTTATTTTAGCAGCCGGAAATTATAGTTTTATGTAGGAATTGGCTGATTATGGCCGATTTGTTTACTTAATCCTGCTTTTAATGACTATAATTGATACTCCTTGCCACTTCTCTTTTCCACAAAAAGCACATTCTGCGTACATTTGTCGACATCAACTTTTTCTTTCCTCTCCGCTATGTTCCGTTTTCAAACCCGAATTCTGTTTTTTTTCCTCATTGGCTGTTTGCAGGCCGTTTCAAGCTCCGCGCAAACACCTCCAACTGCCACGACTGACGCAACGCTCATTTACAACGTTCAGGTGGTGAATGTGCAGTCGGGAACGGTGCAACCGAATAAAGCCGTATTGCTCAAAGGAGGTAAAATTCAGAACGTAGGTACGTATGCGGCGTTGAAAAAAGGGGTGAAGGCCGACCGCCAAATCAACGGACAAGGAAAATACCTCATTCCGGGGCTGTGGGATATGCACGTACACATCGAAGGAGAGGATTTGGTGGAGGACAATTTGGCGTTGATGGACGTGTATCTGGCCTACGGAATCACTACCGTGCGCGACTGTGCCAGCGATTTGGGCGAAAAAGTGCTGCAATGGCGCGACGAAATCAATCAAGGCAAACGCCAAGGCCCTCAGATTTTTACGGCAGGACGAAAACTGGAAGGCATCAACTCCGTTTGGAAAGGTGACATTGAAATCGGCAACGAAAAAGACTTGGATTCGGCCCTGCGGATGATTGATAATTACAAAGTGGACTTTGTCAAAATCACCGAAAATACGCTTCCCGGGCCGTTGTTTCTAAAAAGTGTGCAGGAAGCCAAAAAACGCGGTTATTTGGTAACGGGCCACGTCCCGATTGACCTGACCATTGGTGAACTGACCGATGCCGGATTTTCCGCGATTGAGCACGCCACGTACCTGCTTCGACTGGGCAATGATGAGCAGCGCGTCGTCACGATGATCCGGGATGGAAAGCTTGCCAAGGCAAAAGCGGGAGAAGTATACAGTTCAAATTTTGACCAGGCACGGGCCATCGAAGGCTATAAACGAATGGCTCAGAAAGGGTTGGCGGTGACCCCGACGATTATCGGAGGACGACAATTGGCCTACCTCGACCGCGACAACCACCAAAACGATGACTTTCAGAAATACCTTACGAAACGCTTTACCGACAAGTACCGTTGGCGCATCGAACGCATGGCAGGCGAAACGCCCGAGCAGTCGCAACGACGCAAAGACCAAGTGACTCTTTTGATGAAACAATTGCCTTTGGTGTTTGATTCGGGGGTGTTGGTACTGGCAGGAAGCGATGCGGCGGCGCTCAATACGTTTGTCTATCCGGCGCTGTCGCTGCATCAGGAGTTGGAGATATTTCAGGAAGCAGGGGTAAAACCGGCCGATATTCTCAAAACAGCGATTCTCAACGGCCCAAAATTCTTGGGAAAAACAGCGCAATTTGGGGGAATTGAAACGGGAAAAGAAGCCGATTTAGTGCTATTAAACCAAAATCCGTTGGTAAACATCAAAGCGACGCAGGACATTTTTGCGGTAGTCAACAACGGCACCTACTACAACCGTAAAACTTTGGACGAAATGCTCGAAAAAGCCCGACAAATCAAACTCCGCCTCGACAGCGAGCGCAGCAGTCGCTGATATGCTTCTGGAATAGCCCTATTGAGACGGACAGTTGAAAAGCCTAATCGCACGGGCGCCCCCGTTTCCAAAGTTATGTCATCAAAAGCAACCATGACGTAAATACATGCCTCCATACAACGCCAATTATTGGAGAGTTCGCCTGAATATGAGTTTGTAGAATTTGATTCCCTGAAATAACTATATACGCTGACACGATGCAGTCAGGCTACGGCAATGAAATGAACGGTTAAAAACATCACACTACCATTTATCTTTAAGGTTCATTGAAAATAAGAGAGGCAGTCCGTTGCCGAACTGCCTCTTTTTGTTCATTTATGTAACGCTGAAATCCGTTCGTTTAGAAACGGTCAAGATTCATCACCTTGGTCCACGCCGCCACAAAGTCCTCTACAAACTTCTCCTGAGCATCGGCACTTCCGTATACTTCGGCAATCGCTCTCAGTTCTGAGTTGGAGCCGAGCACAAGATCAGCGCGGGATGCTGTCCATTTAGGTTGGCCAGTAGCACGGTCGCTTCCCAAGTACACTTCTTTGTCTTCCGAAAAGGCTTTCCATGCGGTACCCATGTCGAGCAGGTTGATAAAGAAATCGTTGGTAAGTTGGCCCGGACGGGAGGTGAAAACACCATTTTTGGAACCGTCGAAATTAGTATCCAATACACGCATACCACCCACCAATACCGTTAACTCAGGCGCGGTAAGGGTCAACAACTGTGCCTTATCAATCAGTAATGCTTCGGTAGATACCGTAAAACTTGTTTTGCGATAGTTACGGAAACCGTCCGCGACAGGCTCCAGATAACCGACTGATTCAACATCCGTTTGCTCCTGCGAAGCATCCATACGACCGGGCGTAAAAGGAATAGTGATGGCATGTACCGCTGCTTTTTCAACACCTGCGTTACCACCCAGTACAATCAAATCAGCCAGTGAAACTTTTTTACCGCCTGACTGCGTATCGTTAAACTCCTGCTGAATGCTTCCCAGTGTACCCAAGACTTTTTGCAACTGTGCTGGATTGTTTACTTTCCAGTCTTTTTGGGGAGCCAGGCGAATGCGGGCACCATTGGCACCGCCACGCTTGTCGGAGCCACGGAAGGTAGAAGCGGAAGCCCAAGCGGTGGAAACCAGTTCAGATACGCTCAATCCGGAGGCCAATATATTTGCCTTCAAGGCCGCAATATCATTATCATCTATCAATTCATGGTCAACCGCAGGGATAGGATCTTGCCAGATCAATACTTCTTCCGGCACATCAGGTCCCAGGTAACGGGCACGCGGGCCCATATCGCGGTGCGTTAATTTAAACCATGCCCGAGCAAACGCATCGGCAAAGGCATCGGGATTTTCCAGAAAGTTTCTGGAGATTTTTTCGTAAGCCGGATCCAACTTTAAAGCAAGGTCCGTAGTAAGCATGGTGGGTGCATGCTTTTTTGAAGCATCATACGCATCAGGAATAATATCTCCCGCATTTTTTGCAACCCATTGGTGAGCACCGCCCGGGCTTTTGGTTAATTCCCAATCGAAAGCGAACAGATTTTCAAAGAAGTTATTACTCCATTGAGTGGGCGTTTTTGTCCACGTTACTTCCAGTCCACTCGTAATGGTATCAGCACCTTTGCCTGAACCATAACTATTGCTCCAGCCAAAGCCTTGCAGTTCAATACCCGCCGCTTCGGGCTCTTTGCCAACATTTGTAGAAGGAGCCGCACCGTGGGTTTTCCCAAAACTATGTCCCCCGGCAATCAAAGCAACCGTTTCTTCATCATTCATGGCCATGCGGTCAAATGTCTCACGTATATCTTTTGCGGCAGCGATGGGATTAGGATTACCGTCAGGCCCTTCCGGATTCACGTAAATCAGACCCATGTGTGCCGCAGCGAGTGGATTTTCAAGGTTGCGAGAATGAATAGAGCCATCGGCATCTTCATCGGATGACACCACGCCCTGCTCCGCAACGCCTGTCGAACCTTGAGAGTAGCGCTTGTCATTTCCCAACCACGTAGTTTCTGCACCCCAATACACATCTTCCTCTGGTTCCCATACGTCGGCACGTCCGCCGCCAAAGCCAAATGTTTTGAATCCCATTGATTCCAAGGCTACATTTCCGGTAAGAATCATCAAATCGGCCCATGAAATCTTGCGGCCATATTTTTGTTTGATGGGCCAAAGCAATCGGCGGGCTTTATCAAGGCTTACGTTATCGGGCCAGCTGTTCAAGGGGGCAAAACGTTGTTGTCCTGCACCTGCACCGCCACGGCCATCACCCACACGATAGGTACCTGCACTGTGCCATGCCATGCGAATGAACAAAGGACCATAATGCCCGAAGTCAGCCGGCCACCAATCCTGTGAGTCGGTCATGAGGGCATGAAGGTCTTGTTTTACTGCCTCCAAGTCGAGGCTTTTAAAGGCTTCAGCATAGTCAAAATGTTCTCCCATTGGATCTGATTTGGAAGAGTGTTGACGCAAAATATTCAGTTTTAATTGGTTAGGCCACCAGTCACGATTTCTGGTGCCGCCACCGCCAACATTTTGTTTCATGCTTCCATGATGAACCGGGCACTTGCCCTCGCCGTTCATTGAGTTATTTTCCATTTTAATAGATTAATAAATTGTTGGTAAGGTTTGTAATGATAAGTTTACGATAAAATCTACTTACTTATTAGTTCAACTCTGATAAGACGATACTCTAATGGAAGTATGGGAAATCCAGATTGCACATAGATTTTTCCATTATTCGTTCCCAAAGCTACAATAGGGTCAACAATAAATCAAATTGATTCTTTTTATGACTATATAGACAGCATCTATAATTCTATTCCCTGCTTCAAGCGGAGGCTTCCATTTTTGCCTCGGTATGTTGGACTGTTTCATTTTGGGTAGGTTGGCAGGCGTCAAAGAGGACAACAAACCCCGTGGCGAAGAAAATTAGGTGTGGTTTCATAACAGGTGATTTTGGATAATCAACGAAGATAATCGTTTTTCACCAATTCCCTCACGGGTATTCGGCGAACCATTACTATTTTTCCCAAAGCCTTCGGCTTTTGCCCAAAACGTGAGAAGAGTCCAAAAAGCCAAAATCCCTGACAGAATTCCAACCGAGACCTTGAGTCCATTTTTCATAGCGTTTTTTTAAAATACCCTCCTTTATTCAAGAGAAGGAATGACCGGCATCAGCATTTCCCCTGATACGTATCATACAAAGCCGATACAACAATTTTACAGCAAAGATGTACTAATTCTACCCCTGTTGAGCGTTTATATAGAAATAGTGGATTATATAGTCCCTGTTTTATTCCTAAACTAATCCTACAGCCATGCGAAATCTTCTACTTTTGGCCCTTTTGGGGTCATTTTTAAGTACATTACAAGCCCAAACTCCCAATCGTTTTTTAATCCAAGGCATCACTGCCGATACATCAGCCCGCCCATTGGGTTCGGCTACGGTCATGTTGTTGCAGCGCAAAGACTCTTCGCTGGTCAATTTCACCCGCTCCAATGACAAAGGAGAATTCACGCTGCGCAATGTGAAGCGCGGCGATTACTTACTCAAAATCTCCTACGTCAGCTACCTTCCTTTCGAGCAAACCATTGTCTTTGCCGATAAAGAAGTCGTGGATTTGGGAACGCTCAAAATGAAAGCCATCACCAAAGAACTCTTTGAGGTGGTTATCAAAACGGCGCGGGCCCCGCTGAGCATCAAAGGCGATACCATCGAATACAACGCGGCATCGTTTAAAGTACCGCCCGGCTCTACGGTGGAGGATTTGCTGCGCAAACTTCCGGGCGTGCAGGTGGATCAAAACGGCAACATCATTGCGCAGGGTCAAAAAGTGCAAAAAGTAACGGTGGACGGCAAACGTTTCTTTGGAAATGACCCCAAAATGGCCACCCAAAACCTGCCCGCTGAGGCCATTACGAAAGTCCAGATATTCAACGACAAGACCGAGCAATCGAAAGCAACGGGGGTAGACGACGGCAAACAGGAAAAAACGGTCAATCTGGAGTTGAAAGACGAATTTAAAAAAGGAGGTTTCGGAAAACTGACGGCAGGCGGCGGCACCGACGGCAACGACAAAGCCGGACCGCGCGGTGAAATCAAAGCGAACTACAATAAGTTTGACGACAAAAACCAGTTTTCGGTCATTGCCTTGACCAACAATACCAACCAATCAAGTATGTCATGGAATGATTATGAGGACTTTAGGGGTAGCAGCACCTACAGCGACTGGGATGACAGCGGTAATTTTGGCTTTGGCGACGAAGGCTATAATTCGGACGAAGACGATGACGGAGGTATAGGTATCCCAGCGGGGAACGGCGCGAGTGGCGGCTATTCCAACAATATTTCGGGAGGAATGAATTACAACTACAACACAAAAAAAATAAAAACCAACGCCAGTTATTACTACAACTCAACCCGACAGGTACTTGACGCCCTCCGCAATCGCGAGACCTTTCTACAAACCGGTTCCTTCAAAAGCACGGAAGAAAGCAGTCAAATCAATTTTATCGGCAATCATCGCCTGGCCTTTCGTCATGAGCAAACGCTTGATTCGCTCAATACCCTCATTTTCAGCAACAACAGCCGCTACAATACGGGCAACACCCGATTGAACAGCTTGCAAGACCTTTTCAAAAACAACGACTTCAAATCCAACGAGAGCATAGTCAACAATGCCGCTACGTCGAGTAAGTTTGAAATGGCCAATTCACTGCTGTATCGTTTGAAATTTAAGCCCAAAAAAGGGCGCAGCTTTGCAGCAAGCCTTGCCTATAATTTTACCAACAACGACGGCGGCGCCGACCAACGTTCGCTCAATTTGTTTTACAAAGCCGCCACTCCCAACGACGTCATTCGTCAGCTGTTGGACCTGACCAATACCACCGGCGGAAAAACGAGTCAAATCAAAGCAGGGTTGCTGTTTGTGGAGCCTTTTGCCAAACGTTTTTTCTGGGAAAGTTTTATCAACGTCAGTCACCGTTCCAACACCATTGACCGCGATGTGTTTGATTTGGCCAAAGACAATAGCCGTCGTACGCCGGTAGACAGTTTGAGCAGTTATTACCAAAACAATTATAACTACGCCCGCCTCGGAAGCAGCCTGCGTTACTCGTTCAAAGGGTTGAATTTTTCGGCGGGGTTGGCGGTGCAATCTTTCAAAATCGACGGAAGTTTTTCGCGCGGCGTGAACCCCGCGTCGTCGTCGAGCCTCGGTACTATTTCAACCATCAGCCGTACCTTCACGGCGTTGATACCCAATGCCACCTTCAGTTACGACCTGAAAAACAATCGGTATATGTGGTCGCAATACAACGTGGGTGTCACTCAACCGAGCACCCGCGATTTACAACCCGTCATTAACACCGGCAATCCGTTATTTATCAGTCAGGGAAATCCCGATCTATTGCCGGAAGTCCGTCACCGGATCTATTTTGGGTACAGTATGTTCAATCCCGCGAGTTTTGCGAATGTTCAACTGAGTTTGAATTACTCCTACAATCTCAATCAGGTCATTTATAATCAGCAGGTGGACCCCTCCACGCTCGTTACCACCACCAAACCGGTCAATATTTCGGGAGGGCAAAATATGGGTTCATACCTGAGTTTTGGCTTTCCGTTGAAAAAAACCAAAGCCTCCATCAATTTCAACCTTAATCCGGGTTTCAGCAAAAATTTGACACCCATCAACGGAGTTCTGAATCAAACCAATACGGCCAATTATCGCTTCGGCACCCGCCTTGATTTGACCCCGAGCGACAATTTTACCTTTTCTGCCAACGCCAATTGGGGCATCAGCAATACCAAATACTCCATCAATACGACTCAAAATCAGCAGATTATGAACCACAGTTACGAAGGCAACTTAAACATTCGCCTTCCGAGAAGTTTCTTTATCACTTCTGCGCTCAATTATCAAATTTACATCAACAACCGCTACGGATTCAATCGACAGTTACCTATCTTAAATACTTCCATCTTTAAAGTTTTGGGTAAATCCAAGAAAGCCGAAGTTCGGCTCTCGGTGTACGACGCATTCAACCGCAACGTAGGCATCAGCCAATCGGCCTACCAAAATTACGTCTCGCAGGAGCGAGTGCAGACGTTGGCCCGTTATTTTATGCTGAGTTTTACCTACAACATGCGTGGCCTGAATACTAATCTCAAGCGCAGCGATAGTTTTTTCTAAATCTGCCTAAAATGGAATCCATCTCTACCCCCAATTTGCTACAACAGTACCTTAATTTTTGGAGACAATGATATTTTAGTAGATTTGTGGCCTATTCTCTACAGTACTTCTCCTCACCCTCCCGTTATAAACTCTATTGCCTTTCAACAGACCCGTTCATTTTTCTTTTTTAACCACTAACTTACTTTTAACAATGATCAAGAACTGCTTACGCGTACTTTGCTTTGCATTTTTTTGGGTGCCTAATCTATTATCCGCTCAACAATGGGTCCAAGTCGGGAATAAAGGTGACTGGGCCTCTACAATTGATGTAATCGGAATGGGCGGATTTTTATACAGTATTGAAAAAGATGGAACCCTATTTAAAACTGACCAGCAGGGAAATTACCAACAATTGGGCAAAAAAGGAGAATTTGACAATGCCGATGTGTTGGTAGGCTTGGACAATGAAATCTGGACGGTAGAAGATGGCTCGTTGTATCGTACCAATTCCGCTACCATTGCTTGGCAACAGGCAGGAAAACCAGGCGACTGGAAAAATACCGCCGCTATGGTGGGCCTAAACGGTAAGCTGTACAGCATCGAAACCGACGGAACGCTTTATGAAACTTCTAAAGACGGCACTTGGGTGCAAATTGGCAACAAAGGTGAATTTTCGGATGCCGATATGCTCGAAGCCATGGACGGGCACCTTTGGACCGTGGAAAAAGGAACGCTTTACAAAACCAACATGCGCTCACTCCGCTGGCAGCAGGTTGGAAATACAGGTGACTGGGCAAATACCATTGCCATGGTAGCTGACCGCGGTTTTCTATGGAGTGTTGAAGCCGATGGAACACTTTTCAAAACCGACAAAGACGGAAATTACGAACAAGTAGGTCCGAAAGGAATTTTGAGTCAGGTAACGCTTATCGTGGCGATGAACAATACGTTGTACGTAGTGGAAAACGGCACTTTATACCGTACCAAAGGGTAGAACAAAGAGCAAGTTAGCAAAGGGCAAATAAGCAAGTTAGCAAGCCCTTTTATACATCGAGTAGTTTCCGTTACTTCAGCGTCGGAAGCTGCTCGATTTATTTTTTAAGTTGATGGGCCAAATTTTCAAACAATTGAAGATGTGCTTTTTTTACAATCGTCACAAAATAAGCGATAAGGAGACGATTGCCCTTTACTTCTATGTGTTCTGAAACCACCACTTGATTGGGATTTTCCGCTTGGGTAAATCTAAAATCAATCACCAACACAATTCCGCCTTTCACGTTGCTTGTGTATCGGATGTGTTTATCCGGCTCAATTTCAATCACTTCGGCTTTGTACTCAGGTTTCATTTTCAGAAAGCCCAACAATACGGTACTTTCTTTTACCTGGTATTCGATGCCCTTATTTGCTGTTTTCGATAACTCATTGACTTCTATCATGTAAGGATGAAGCTCACCGAATTTTCTAAAGTCTAAAATAGATTCGTAAACACACGACAACTCGCCATCAAACGAATACTGTAAGTGAAGAATTTTGGTCGCCATTACTGTTCAATTAATTTCCATCCTCCCTGAAGTTTGACACTTGCGCAATTAGGCCCGCCGTCTTTCCCGACTCCCGGCACTCGCACTTCCAAAACTGACCCGTAAGCTGCCTCCAATTGATAAAGTAACTCCCAAGTAATACTTTTCAAAGGAATTTTTAAGCGACGACTCCAAGGAGTATCCATTTGTCCGGCCGCCCGGCCGATGTCAATATAAACAAATCGTTCTTTGGGCGGACCTTGTGCTGCTACCCCCAGAAAAACGGGCAGTTCGTCGGCTTTTGATTTCAGTTTTATGCTGAATTCAAACGTGAGGTCTTCTCCCTGAGATTGTTGTTTCTGAATGGTCACGTAATTGTTGCCATTCCCCTCCTGAATCCCAAAAACGACGCCCGCCGTTGGCTTCTCTAAAATAATCCTAAGGGTGATTTCTCTTTCCATACTTTAATACTAATCTTCAGATTTCTGCCAATATTTCGTGCCTAAATAAAAAAAGCGACTTTTATTTCCCTTTCGCCGAAAAATCCAAATCGTGAAAGTCAAAGCTGAAATCGGTCAAGGGAGAAATGGCTTTCATTTTGAAACCGGATGCTTTGCCATCATTGTCTAAATCAAACATCACGTAGGCATCGGCATCCATGCTGCGCTCGGTCCATTTGACAATAAACGTGTTTCCTTTGTAGGGAAATAGCTCGCCTGTCAGTTGAAAAGAGCGTTTGGAATCAAACCACGGTTTGCCGTTTTTCATCGAAATCACTACGTCGCCAAACCATTTGTCCTGATACGTTCCCGTAAACAGATTTACGTCTGTTTTGGAAGTATTGGCTTTTTGTTGGGCTTCAATATCGCGCCAGATAGCATCCGTTATTTTTTTCGCTTCGGCCTCCCCTCTCAACACTCGGTCGTGATTTTCTTTGACTCGGTCCAACCCTTTGATACCCAAATAACTGTCTTTGATGGTGTTGGTAATGGACGTAAACGCCGCTCCCGATTGTTGGTTGGTAAAAACGATAATGCCCAATTTCATCTCCGGCAACAGCGTCACCTGCGTTACAATACCCGCCAAACCACCCGTGTGCGTGGCTTGTTTGTAGCCTTTTACGTCGGTGAGGCCCCAGCCCAGTCCATAACTTGAAAAATGGGTGTTATATGAATTAGTCCCTCTGACGGGGATAATAGTTTGAGGCGTCCACATGTCTTCGTGTACATCAACGCTGAAAAGTTGTTTGCCATCGCCGTATTTTCCATTGTCCATTTGCATGATGATCCACTTGCTCATGTCGGTGATGTTACTGTAAATTCCACCCGCAGCATTGGCCGTTTCGCTCCAATCCCGACGAATCACTTTCACCGTTCCTTCCACGGGCGCATGAGGGTCAATCACGTTTGTTTTGTCTCTCAGTCGCTTAAACGAAGCCGCTGTTTGGGTCATCCCAAGCGGCTTGAGAATACGCGTTTCGATAAAATCTTCCCAAGGCATCCCCGACACTCGCGTCACAACTTCGCCCGCTACGATGTAGAGCAGGTTGTCATAATCGTATTTGGTACGAAAACCCGATACCGGTTTCAGGTAACGAAGGTTGTGAATGATGTCTTTTTGAGTGAAATTATTTTGGTCGGGCCAAAACATCAAATCACCCGCACCCAATCCTAATCCACTGCGGTGAGTCAGTAAATCTCTGACTGTAAATTCCTCCGTTACGTAAGGATTGTACATTTTAAATTCGGGAATAATGTCCGTCACCTTCGTATCCCACGTTAATCGCTTCTCGTCAATCAACATTCCCAACGCTCCCGACGTGAACGCTTTGCTGTTGGAAGCAATGCCGAACAAGGTATTTTCGTCCACTCTTTGTTTGGTATCCAACGACCGAACCCCGTAGCCTTTGGCGTGAATCACCTTACCATCTTTCACTACCCCTACCGCAATGCCTGGTACGTCAAAAGTTTTCAGGGTTTTTTCTACCAAAACGTCAATTTCAGCAGAGGTAATAACCTGAGCATGGATACGATAAGAATAAATAAACAGGCAAAGAAGGGTAAGAATGTAACTGGTCGTTTTCATAAGTTTGTTGATTTTGGGTGTATGTTTCTAACGTGGTCTTAGCCTCGAATAAGAGCAAGTTTAAAAATTTTTTGCTACGGATTAAGTTTGTGGAAAATTATATTTGGTAAGCCCGTTCATTTCTTTTGCTTGCCCAAAAGAAACGAACCGCAGCCGCGGACGGTCAAAGAAAAGGGGAGCCTGTCCAAAGCTTCATCCGCACAATACCCGCGCGCACCACGCTAGACAGGCACGCCTCACGCACAAGGATTTATTAGTCCGTAATTTGTAAAATTTAAACAAGTTCTAAGTTTGAAGAGACAAAAATCATAAAATCGTCCGAAGTTCAAAGATATATTCTAAAAAATTGATTTTCACCACGCTGCATTTGAAAGTCCGAACCTCCAATCATCGAATGCTGCCGGGTCAAAAGCAGACATTCTTTGATATTTTCATACTTTTGCCTCAGGTTCTACCAATCACTTTTTTACAACCACGGAAAACGGAACTACCTGCGCATGAATCTTACGCCCGACCAAGCCCTCAAAGAAATTCGTCAAAAAAAGATTTACCCGTTGTATTTTATCCACGGCAACGAGCCTTATTACATTGACAAATTGGCCGAAGCGCTCGAAAAAGCAGTGGTTCCTGAATCCGAAAAAAGCTTCAATCAGTTTGTGCTATTTGGCAAAGACGCCGATGTGGGTACCATTCTGAACAACGCCCGCCGGTTTCCGTTTATGGCCGACCGACAATTGATTTTGGTCAAAGAAGCCCAACAGTCAAGCGGATTGGACAGCAAAGACAAATCCGTCATGTTGGAAGATTACGCCGCTCGTCCGTTGTCGTCTACGGTTTTGGCACTGTGTTTTCAGGGGAATTTCGATATGCGCAAATCTCTGCCCAAAGTATTTGAGAAAAACGGGGCGTTGATTCAGTGCAAGAAAATGTACGACAACAAACTCCCCGATTGGGTAGGCGAATATACGAGAACATTAGGCGCTAAAATCAGCATCAAAGCCATTCAGATGTTGGTTGAAAACATCGGCAATGACCTCAAACGCATTACGAGCGAAATTGACAAAATGCTGCTCAACCTCTCGGCAAGTGAGGAAATCACCGCGGGTGTAGTTGAAAAATACGTCGGAATCAGTAAAGAATACAACGTTTTTGAATTCCAAAAAGCACTCACTCAACGCGATGTATTGAAAGCCAACAAAATTGCCATTTATCTGGCGGCCAATCCAAAAGACAATCCATTGCCTCAGGTTTTGATTATTCTGTACAATTTCTTCAGCAAAGTATTGGTCATTCACGGAACTCAGGACAAATCAGAAGGGCATTTGGCGTCGGTATTGGGCGTAAGTCCGTTTTTTGTGAAGGATTATCTTTCGGCTGCGCGGCAGTATTCACTGAATCACGTAGCCAAAGCCATCAAAGCCATTCGCCACGCCGACAATGCCTCCAAAGGCATCGAGTCAGGTTCCATGGACGAAAGCGCCATTTTGAAAGAATTGGTATTTAATATACTTCATTAGGAGTGAGAAGTCAGGAGACAGGAAAAATGTTCACTCCTCGCTTCTGGCTCCTGAACTCTGATTTCTCACTCCTCGCTTCCGACTCCTGACTTCTCACTACTCGCTTCTGGCTCCTCCCCCAACAACTTCGGCTCTGCTTTTATTTCTTCGTATTTGCTGAACTGTTCCAATTTTTTTCGATTGGCATCGGCGAGTTGCATATCAATACTCCAGTCCATGGAGGCGGCCAATTGATAGATCATAAACTGGATTTGATTGTTGGCAATGCGGGGCAGGTCGCCCGAAAGCGCTTTTTCGTTCATGGCCTGTTTGGCGTCTACCAGCAGATTGGTGTAGTCTTCGTGACTGAAGCGATTCCAGATGCCGTTTTCGATGTCGTAAAACTTATAATCGGTATCAATCGACAATACTTCCGGTTCCGGAAAATAGTCAATGACCATTTTGTGAGTAGTTTCGTCTATGTGAAAACGCATTTTGCCAAAGTCAAAACCTACCAGCACTTTTGCTTTGGCAATCACCAGCGCTTTTTTGGAGTTTTTGAATAAATACAGAAACGTTTTGTCGTCTTTGTAATCAAATATTTCGGTAAAATAGCCTTCAGCCATCACCACTTTAAAGACCTTTTCAATACGTTCGAGCAAAATAGTAGCTGATTTTGTAGAGCGGGCTATCTGCGCATTTTTACGGTCTGAAAGATAAAAGAAGCCATACCCAATCCCTCCGCCGAGAAGCAGGGTAGAAATAAAAAACAGCAGTGAGGCCAAGCCCATGATTTTTTGGATTTTGCGAAAGTTAGGAAAAATTTAATATCAATTTACGAAGTCCTTACTTTGGCAAAATCATTGCTTGTTTAGAAATAAAGTCGTTATTTTGGACAACTAATTTTGTACACACATGAAACTGGCGCATACCTGGATATTGATGATAGTGACTGCCTTAGGCCTGACCCAATGCAATGTGACAGGCAATGGTAATGACCCAACTCCCAACCCAAATATCTCTAAAACTGAACTGTTGGCAGGAACTTCGTCCAAAGCGTGGGTTTTGACTTCTTCCAAAATAGACGGAGATGAAGTAATCAATCAATCATTTCCCTGCACAAGAGATGATAACATGGTGTTTCGTACTGCCAAAACCTACGAATGGAACGAAGGAGGCAGCAAATGTAATGCCAAATCCCCACAGGTGTATGAAACAGGAACTTGGGAGTTTGACACCGGAGAAACAGAAATTATTCTCAGCAAAGAATTGCATTATAAAATTATAAAACTCACGGCCAATACGCTCCAGATTTCCATCCAAAACGTATTCGGAGAAACCGAGGAATTGACTTTTAAGCCCAATTGATTGTTGCCCAAACTGCTCATCGTAATTGCCGGCCCTACGGCGGTTGGAAAAACTGACTTCTGTGTACGGTTGGCTCAAGCGTTGCAAACCGAAGTAATTTCGGCCGATTCCCGGCAGTTTTATCGTGAACTCAACATCGGCACGGCCAAACCTTCCGAGGCTGAATTACAGGGCGTACCGCATCATTTCATCAATTCGCATTCCATTGACACGCTGTACAGTGCAGGCGCTTTTGAACGAGACGCGCTGGCAGTCTTGGACACCCTGTTTCAAACCAAAGACGTAGTTTTGTTAACGGGAGGCTCCGGGCTATACATCAAAGCCGTGTGCGAAGGTTTGGACGATTTGCCCGAAACTCCGCCTGAACTTCGCTCGGAATTGATGCAGCGTCTTGAAACCGAAGGATTGGAAATGTTGCAAGCTCAACTTCAAACGCTCGACCCAGTCTATTGCGCCCAAAATGACCTTCAAAATACCCAGCGGGTTGTACGTGCTTTGGAAGTCAGTTTGTTGACGGGTAAGCCTTATTCCTCATTTCGGGAACATCAACCCGAGCAACGGCCTTTCAAAATTGTTCAGATTGCCCTCGACCGCAACCGCGAAGAACTTTATCGCCGCATTGACGCCCGTATGGATGCCATGCTCACTGCCGGTTTGGTGGAAGAAGCTCGTTCTCTGTTGAATTATCGCTCCCACAATGCCCTCCAAACCGTCGGTTACAAAGAAGTGTTTGATTATTTAGACGGCCTGTACGATTACATTGAAATGGTACGCCTGCTCAAACGCAACTCCCGCCGCTACGCCAAACGCCAAATTACGTGGTTTAAGCACCAAGGAAATTTCAAATGGTTTCAGGCAGATGATTTTGAAGGCATAAGCAACTATTGCAGCTCTTTTTTACCGCAATAGGCGCAATGGGTTACGCAAAGGACACAAGGATTTGATTATTCACTCATTCACAATTCACAAATTGCCCTCTCCATGTCTAACGAAGAAATAGTCGAGATTCTCGAAATGACCGTAAAGCTGCTCGAACTCCACAACGCCGATGCTTTCAAAACCAGAGCATTTTCGACAGCGGCTTTCAATTTAGACCGTTTTAAAGACGCCGAAATCGCAAGTCTTCCGGCTGAAGAGCTCACCAAAATTCAGGGTGTAGGCAAAAGTACGGCCGTCAAAATTGTCCAGTTAGTCAATACGGGACACCTTCCCGAACTTGATGAATTGGTAGCTCAAACTCCCGCGGGTGTCTTGGAAATGTTCAAAATCAAAGGCATTGGTCCCAAGAAAATCGGCACTATTTGGCGGGATTTGGGAATTACCACCGTTGAAGATTTGAAAACAGCCTGCGAAAACGGCCAAATTGCCAAGTTAAAAGGCTTTGGAGAAGGAACGCAGCAAAAGATATTGGCCTCTTTGGCTTTTTTGCAAAGTCAGGTGGGCAAACTTCGTATGGACAAAGGCGAAGCATTGGCAGGATTGATTTTGGAAGAACTTCAACCTCATTTTGCCAAAATAGCCATCACGGGAGAGGTAGCCCGTAAGTGCGAAATCGTAGAAACCATTCAATTGTTGATAGGGACAGAATCGCCCGTGGCGGCGGCCCGAGCCATCAACGAAGTGCCGTGGTTGGTTCAAAACGAAAAAGAATCGTCTCCTTTCGCCTGGCGCGGCAAAATTTTGGACCGCAGTGCCGCCTCTGACCTTCCTCCGCAGGGCGAAGAAATTGAAGTAAAAAAGACGTTGGAAATTCGAGTTGAAATCCTATTCACTACTCCTGAACGATTTGAAAACGAACGATTTATTCTTGATGGAACCGAAGCCCATTTAGCCCAAAAAACACCGACAGGCAGCACACTTCTTTCCGTGGCGATGGGTTGGTCTGCTTTTCAATCAGCAGAGGAAATTTATCAAAAAGCAAGTTTGCCTTTTGTCGTTCCTGAAATGCGCGAAGGCAGGGGAGAGTTTGATTGGTTAACCACAAACAAAAATGAAGATTTAATTGCCTGGGACGACCTGCGTGGTATTCTTCACAACCACAGTACCTACTCCGACGGCAAGCACAGTCTGGAACAAATGGCGCGTTTTTGTCAGGAATTGGGCTTTGAATACCTGGGCATTGCCGACCATTCTCAAACGGCTACTTACGCGCAGGGACTCTCGGAAGAGCGTGTGGAACAACAACACAAAGAAATAGAGCGCCTGAATCAGGTTTTTGCGGAGACTTTTCCGAAACCCTTTAAAATCCTGAAAGGCATTGAATCCGATATTTTGGGGACCGGCGCGTTGGATTATCCCGAAGAAATACTGAAAACGTTTGATTTTGTGGTAGCATCGGTGCACAGTAATTTGACCATGAGTTTAGAAAAGGCTACATCACGTCTGCTCCGAGCCATTGAAAATCCATACACCACCATATTAGGCCATCCCACGGGGCGATTGCTTCTGGCCCGAGAAGGATATCCCATTGACCATCAGACCATTATTGATGCCTGTGCCCAAAACGGCGTTGTTATTGAAATCAACGCCAGTCCGTGGCGTTTGGATTTAGATTGGCGTTGGATTCGGTACTGCATGGAAAAAGGCGTGATGTTATCCATCAACCCCGATGCTCACCACAAAGAAGGGTATTACGACATGCACTACGGCATCAGCGTAGCCCGTAAAGGCGGCCTCACCAAAGCCATGACCTTCAACGCGCTGCCCCTGAACGAAATAGAGTCGTACTTGGCAAAGAGAAAAAGTTAAAACTGTCGGTAAGATGGGTCAAGGGTCGGTCGGTTTACAATCGACTGACCCTTCTGTTTGATTATTTTTTCATCAAATGACGTAAATCATCGCAGCGCTTTGCATCGTTTTAGGATTGATATGCGTTATTGTTGAATACGAGTTACTTAGCTTGATGAATATGAAAAATAACCTACTTTGGGCGAGCGGATGGTCGTTGGTTCTCCTTCTTTTCATCCAATCCTGCAAATCGGATCCCGATCCTTATGCAAACAACTCTCTTACGCTTTCTTTCAGCAATAAAGTGGGAAGTGATGGGGTGGTATTGGGTAGCGGCAATTACAAAAACGCAGTGGGGGAAGACTTTACCGTAACTACCTTCAGTTATTTCATCAGCAATATTTCCCTCAAGAAAGCGGACGGAACAGTATATACTTACCCGCAGGATTCGAGTTATTTTCTGATACGGGAAGCCAATATTGATTCGAAAAAAGTGGTTTTGAAAGGCGTCCCCACCGGCGACTTTACCGAACTCAAGTTCATGATCGGGGTGGACAGCCTCCGCAATACGATGGACCTCAGTCGCCGCAAAGGTGTACTTGACCCCGGCGACATCAGTCACGACGACGGCATGTATTGGTCGTGGAATTCGGGCTATATTTTTCTAAAATTGGAAGGCAATTCGTCGAAAGTAGCCGCTGATGCCACTGGAAATCAGAAATTCAGGTACCACATCGGGGGTTTTGGCGGGTACAATACCAAGACATTCAACAACATTCGTACGGTTACGTTACCTCTGGGAAGCATAGTGGCCAAAGTGGGACCTGCGCAGCAGCCAACCATTGAGGTAGTTGCTGATATTGCCAAGATTTTTGACGGAACTCAAAAAATCAGTTTGGCCCAATACCCTACCGTTATGTTCGCTGATTTTTCATCTACCGTGGCCAACAACTACGCTGCTATGTTTAAAATTTCTGGCGTAAAAGATTGATTATCAAATGAAAAAATCGTACATCGTCATACTATCTGCAGCGTTGTTTGGGTGGGCGTCGTGCCATCGCACTCCCGACACTCCCACCCCGACAACGCCGACCGTAGAAACGCTGGAAGTACCTCAACCGAGTTATTTCCCCGCGATGGTGTATGATTTAAAATCCAATCCCCTTACGACTGACGGATTCCAATTAGGCCGCTCGCTGTTTTATGACGGTATTTTGTCGCGCAACGGTACTATTGCCTGCGGTACCTGTCACCAACAGGCGGCGGCTTTTACGCATCATGGGCACGATTTGAGCCACGGAATTGACGATAAAATCGGGATGCGCAATGCCCCTGCGATTCAGAACATGGCCTGGGAAAAAGATTTTCTGTGGGATGGCGGGGTGCATCAATTGGATTTATTTCCAATGGCTCCCATCGAAAATCCCGTAGAAATGGACGAAAAACTGTCTAACGTTCTGCAAAAACTGCGCGACAGCAAGAATCCCAATTATCCAGAGTTATTCAAAAAAGCATTTGGTACCACTGAAATCAATACCGAGCGTTTTACCAAAGCGCTATCGCAGTTTATGCTGTTTTTGGTTTCCAACAATTCTCGGTATGACCTCTATCTAAAAGGAAGCACCAATGCCATTACCGCAACGGAAAAGGAAGGGTTGGCTGTATTTAAACAAAAATGCGCCACCTGCCACGCCAGCGAGCTTTTTACCGATCATTCGTTCCGTAACAATGGCTTGGATATGGCTCGCTCTACCGACCAAGGTCGTTTCAGGATTACCCAAAATCCTGACGACCTGTATAAATTTAAAGTCCCAAGTCTGAGAAATGTAAGCTACACTTCTCCCTACATGCACGACGGTCGTTTTACCACCTTGGAGCAAGTGCTTGACCACTACGCTAAAAACGCAAAGCAATCGGCCACGCTCGACCCTATTCTGCAACAAGCCACTCCAGCCGGCATTCCACTTACCGACGACGAAAAACTAAAGATCATTGCCTTCCTCAAAACCCTGTCCGACGACAGCTTTGTAAAAGACTGGCGCTTTTCCGACCCAGGCTTTGGCAAGTCTTTTTAAAGGGATACTGACTAACCATTCTTCTTCTTAATTGGCAATTTTACACTTTTTCAAACGAATAAATGGTTACTATCACACTTTTTCAAATGAATAAATGTAAAAACAAACATTTTACCTGACGAAACGACTAATTGTTGAAGATTGCATACTAAGGAAGTACTTCTTAGATGAACAAAAGACCCGTGTTTTTCCGACCCGACGACTTCTTCATTCAAAGTAGCCGGCAGTCAACGCACTAAATAGTGTTTTTTTAAGTTTTGCCCGCAACAATTGCGGCTCAATGGCCCCGCGTTCGAGGAGTTTATTGGCAAATCGGTTCAAAAAATAAAGCCCTTTGATCTGTACCGAGCCATTGTTGGTGTAGATGCGTCCGTGGGCCAATCGGCCGCTTTTGTCGAGTCCTTCCAGCACTTTGATCCACTGCTATCCCCACCAAGTTTACCCAAATACACTACTGCGTTGCTGTGCCACCTAAAAAATGGCCTTTGTTTATATCAGGTGTCGCACCTTCATTTTCTTATACTTCTTGCCCATTCCCAATGAAAATGCCATTGGGTTTTTGATGATCAATTCACCTTTTTGAAGACCGGATATGGCTTCTTTGATTTCCTGAAAGTCTTTGCCCGATACACCAAACAAATCCTTTATGACACCATCATTGATAGATTGTTGCTTCATAATGAGTGGATACTGGGCATTGGCATAAAAATCAAAGAACTCACTTTTATAGCTGTCCATGTTCTGGGTTGCTAAAATGATAGATAGCCCTTTATTGCGGCCAATAGCTATCAAATCTCGCAAAGGTTTATTATCAAAGCCCAGCATATAGTGGGCTTCATCAATGATGGTGAAGTGGCGGAGTTCTACGCAGTTTTCATCGGTGGCTTGCTTGGGTAATTTCTCGTAAATCGTATTAAGTTTTGAGACAATAAAGTAAACGATTGCCTTGGCAATGGGACCGTCTTTTGGAAAACCGTCCATCTTGATGATGTAGCTATCTTTGATTAAGTCAATCTTATCTTCGGCAGAAAAGAGCTTATTTCTAATCAATTGCTTCATTACAGACTTGATACTGTCATCACGGTCTCGTTCTTTATCGGGTTGCAGCAAGGTATATTCTTTCAGAATCAGCTCAAATGTAATCGGCAGGTTGTTGGTGCGTTTGTAGGCATTAATAATGGCTTCCGAGAGTCGGTTGCTCATGTTGGCACTGATGCGGGCATTGTCAATGGCACATAAGGCATTGGCCAATTCGGTGGAGTATAAATTTATCTCATTTTGGGTTTTGCCCGTAAAGTTTTTAAATGGACTAAACGGCAGCGGGGCAGTGAGTGGGTCGAGCAGTGCACTTCTATCAACTTCAAATAAGTTAAGCCAGGCATTATTGGCAGAGTCAGAAAATTCGCCTTTATAATCAAAAAGCAGAAAATTGACCGGATACGGACTTTCGACCGACAGCGAGCGTATTTCGTTGATAAGCACCGCCAGAAGGTTAGACTTGCCCGAACCCGTTGTGCCGGCAATCAGTATTTGAGTATTGGCAATGTTTTTCCCGTTGAGATTCAAGCCCGCAGGAATATCGTCTTCATAGCTGCCCACGTTGAGATTTAATGACGGAATACCGCCCCCTCTACCACTCACTGAGCTGTTATTGGTATTCAATAACCAATCTTCTAAGGTATTGTTTTTGAGCAAAAGTCGACTGCCACGCAGTATTTCGGCGTTGATGATTCGGCTATTTTCGGGGTCATTTTTCCAATCCAATTTTAAATTACTATACCTGAGTTTCACCAACGTCAGAATCGGAACCTGTAGGTTATGATGCGTAAAAAGTGTTTCAAATATTCTATTTGCACTCAATTGAATAGGTTCAAAATCTTCTTTTTTTCTTGTTTCATTGCTCGAAAGCCCTGCCAATAGGCAAATCCGCATGATTTTGCTATTGTTGAGATTCAACGCTTTTGTCCGCTCCGAATACTTTTCTAAGTTTATTCTTTGCTCAATTTTTGTGCGGATTTCGTGCAATTCTTCCAGTAACCCTTCGGCTTGTCTTATATTTTGTAGATTGATGGCGTTCATAGGTTAAGCGTTTACGGTTTTTCCAAAATAGCCTATGATCACTTCGGTTGATTGGCGTTCCCGGTCTCTTTCGAGGGTATATACTTTTGAAATAAACGGTTCTATTTTGGAGAGGTCGGTTTGGGGACGAATTTCACTATCCGAACTCAATAAAATGGTTTGGTGCGATAGCTCAGGAAAGTAGTTTTCTAAAACCGTTGAGCGACTGGTTTCGTCCAATACCCCCATCACGGTATCAATCATCACGGGTGGGTCGTAGTCGCCAAATTCGTGCAAGGCTTTTAATAAAACCTGTACCACCACTTGTTTTGAGGCCGTATTGAGTTGGTTTAGGTAGATTTCGTTTCCTGCTTGGTGGTATATTTTGAAAGTTAGGTTTGAAAGATTTTCCGAAAGTTCAACCTTCGCAATGACATCTCGGTAAGCGGCCAAATTGACATTGAGGTCCTGTTTCATTTTGAGCTCGATTTGCTGTTTTTTGGTTTTCAGCAATTGGTTGGCTACTTCCTCAAAAAATGCCTTCAACTTACCCAATGCTTCATAACGTGGGTCAGGTTCCTGACTCATCTGAATATCGTACTGGTGCAAGCGCTTATCAATTTTTGTTATTTCGCCTTGGGCTTCGGCTATTTGTGTTTCCAGTTTTTTGATGCCGGCTTCGTTGTCTTCATAGGCTTTCAAAATGGCATAATCTGTCCCCGTGATCTGTGCTTTCATTTGTTCTGCCTGAGCTTCAAAAATCGGAATCTGAGCTAAGGACAAATTCAAATCAACCTGTTGTTGGTTGAGCATCGGAAACGGATTAGCGGCCCGATTATTCAGCAGGTTTTCGAGGGCTTTTACTTCCGAAAATTCCAAGAAGTGATATTCATCTTTTATGGGCAGGTTTTGGCTGGTTCGCCACACATGATCAACGAGTTGTTCCAGTTTTACGTCACCCAATACTAATTTGTTTTGCTGCAAATAGTTCAAAATCGCAAAACTGATGGTTTCTATTTGCTCGCGGCTAAGATTGGTGCTATTGTTTTGTTGCTGCTCATTTTTGGCTTTCAAAATAAGGTGTATCTCTGACTTGAGGGCTTCTACTATTTTGGGAATACAGACGTTTAACTCAATATCTTTTACAAAATTCTCAATGTCTTCTCGATAAATGGCTTCTTTTTTATGAATGCCGTCAATGGTTGCAACCGTCTGCTCAATTTTGTTTTTGATGGTGGTTTCCTGGTTAAGCCCGGCCTTCAGGTTATCGTATAATTCTTTGCCGGCCACCGAGTATTGCAGGGCATCCTGCAGGAGCTGCTGTACCATTTTGTGGCTTGCCTGAAATTTGTTTTTCTGCTCAATTAAGCCCAAATATTCTTTTTTTTCGTTTTCTACCTGTAGCCTTTGGGCCGTATATTGTTGATAGAGGGTTTCGGAGGCTTTGGCCAACTGAATGTATTTATTGAAGCCCATCACATTTTCGATGTTCTCCTTTATTACTTTATTCAGTTGGTCTTCCTTGAGCAAATTGCCCGCTTCCATGGCATCAAACAAAAAATATCGGCTCAATTCTTGGGGCAAATTGGCCTTTATGATTTTGTTTACCTGAGCTTCCTGTTCTATTCGTTGGGCGGGGGGGCGTGGCCGTGCCGTACAAAAACACCGTGCCGTTCATGTTGAGCCGCACGCTCTCGGTGGGCTGCTTACTTGTGTTGAGGGCATAGGTGCGGGTCAGGATGTATTGCTGCTCTTCGTTGAGTACTTTGCCCGTAAAGTGCAGTTCGAGAGTGATTATCTCTTCGCCTTTATCAAGGCTACCCGCATTGAGCAGTTCTTTGAATTGCTTTAAGGAATGGATGTGAAGTCCATACAATGCCCCATAGATGGCTTCAAACAGGGTGGTTTTCCCGCCTCCGTTTTTGCCCCCAATGAGGATAATAGGCTTATCGGGCTCTACCGAAATATCTAAATCAAGGTCGTAGTAGGTCTTGAAATTTTTGGCTTTGATGCGTTTGATGTGCATGGAGACTTATTTGATTTTTTGGAGGGCTTTGTCAATCAAACGCTCAATGCTCTTGTCGTCGAGTTCCTGTTTGCTTACTTTTTTTTCGTGAAACTCCCGCAGCAAATCTTCTTTTACCCAATCGGCATCAAGCTGATAATTTAGGCTGATGGTTTCGATCAGGCTCATATCTTCCCGCCGAACACCGTAGTGCAGAAATGTGGTGTCTAATCCTTTTTTGGCCATGTGTTTTACTATTGTTGAATATCTTGTTGTATTGCTTCAATCAATTGTTTTTCGGTAGGCAGGTACAGTTCGTATTTACTGGCTACAATGTTTTTTTCGCCTTCCGGTAAGCTAAACTTCACCAAAGTATTATTTTTTTCGGTACATAACAATATGCCAATCGTTGGGTTTTCGTGGGGTAGCCGCTCCACTCGGTCATAATAATTGACATACATTTGTAACTGTCCAATATCCTGATGGCTTAACTTATGGGTTTTGATTTCAATAACTACAAAACATTGCAAAAGCCTATTATAAAATACTAAATCTACAAAAAACTCATCGTCTTCGAGTAAAATGCGTTTTTGGCGTGCCACAAACGAAAAACCGTTACCCATTTCCAACAAAAACTCTTGTAAGTGCGTAATGATGGCTTGCTCTAAACGGTTCGCCGTAGCGATCTTTTTCGTAATAACTACTTTCTCGTTTCAGCCCCAAAAACTCCAACACCATCGGGTCTTTTATGAGTTCTTTTACTTCGCTTGGTTGTTGCTCGCCTTTGGCTACTGCCAACACACTTTCTTTGTCGTTGCTCATCAATAATCGTTCGTACAAAAGACTATTGATTTGGCGTTCCATTTGCCTTGCTGTCCACGCATTTTTGATACTTTCGGCAATATAAAACGCTCTTTTATCATGGTCTTCTATGCGTGTGAGCAAGCGATATTGAGTCCAGTTCAATTGCGAACGCACTGCGTTCGCAATTGGAAAGGTCTTATAGAATTGACGAATAATCTCTAACTGCCTAATGCCAAATCCACTACCAAATTCTGGTTCGAGTTGTTGGGCTAAGTATTTAATGAGGTATTTACCGTAAGTAGCTCGTTCTTCGCCTTGTTGTTCTTCCTCAAAAATATACTTACCTATGTGCCAATACATGAGCGTTCGCTCGTGGTCAACGGCACGAATGGCTCGCTCTTGCGATGCTTCAATAATGGCTTTTATCTGCCCAATTAAGGCTGTATTTTGCAAATTCATTTGTGAATTTTTTTTATTTAAACCTTATAGGTTTTGAAAACCTATAAGGTTTGAGGATTGAAAAAATCCCAGCCAACCAAACTATCGGTGTCTTCTATTCTATTCTTACAATACTTAAATGTCATTACATCGCCCGTTAGTTCGGGAATCAGCACGCCACCAATCAATTCTCGCTTGGTATTGGCTTTATTTTCGGCATCTAAACAATCCAAAAGAGCATTGTGCTTGTTGGCTGCTTCGGCATCTGAGCGTTTGGTTTTTGTATCGAACAAACCTATTTTGCCCGACTTGAATTTTATAATAAAGTCCACGTAAAACAATCGTTTTACGCCCTTTTTGTCATTATATGGCACTGCAAAATGTTCTTTTCCTTGGTCGCCATTTTTGTACCACCAGTCTATGAAGGCAGCTTTTTTTTCTAAAAATTCTTTTAAAGCAATTTCTGGACTTGAGGCTTTTTCGTATTCAAAGAATGGTTCTAAGGCGTGGTTTTCTATCTTTTCACGTCTGTATAGTTCATTAAAATAGCGAGTCGATGGCACTTCCCAATCATTGTTTACGACTCTTCGGCTATCGTTGCCTTGTTTTACTTGCCAAGCTTCAAAGTTTTCGAGGGCTTTGGCAATGTGCTGCACCAAGTATTCTTTGTTTTGTGGAAAAAGATAAATTTTGCGAATCTCAAATTCATTATAGCCTAAGTAATATTCGGCAAAATGATTCAACGTTTCTCTTAGTTTTTTCCAACTTTTCGAGCGGTTTAGGCGGGTGATATTATCGTAGCAAAACCGATCAAACATGGTTCCGAACTGGGCATCTGTTATCGAAAATGCCTTCATTTGGTCGTTGTTTAGCATAATGGCATTTACTTCGTAGGGGTCAAGATTTATATCGGTTGGAATTTTTATTTGGTGTTCATCTATCTCAAACTGCCAAAATTTTTCACGCATTGCTTTTCTATTAAAATCTCTTTGACGTTTTACGTCTTCCATTTGAGCAGGCGTAAACAAATCGAAATCAGGCAACTGACCTATTCCGTAGGTGTTTCCATGACATTAAAAAACTTTCGCTCAAAGACCGAAGTCAGTACACCAGCCGTAGCACGGTCATTGACAATCGTAGCTGTCTGTAATTTATCATATACCCAATCTTTATCGGCTTGCCTGTTGGCTATCTGATAATTGAAAAAATCGGCATCCGATGGCTCAAATCGTATTTTATTGCTCTCAATGTTGGTATAAACATAGCCGTAGTTGAGCATATCGTTTTGATAATGCTTTTGGTGGGGCATTCGCAAGATTCGGCCTACGGTCTGAATACCAAAATTGGGACTTTGTACATTTCGATAACTTACCAGCACGGCTGCCCGTGGGCAATCCCAACCTTGGGCAATGGCTTGTTTGAAAATCAGAACATCCTGAAAACCATTCATATCTTCCAAACCTGCACGGTTTTGCTCGCCAGATAGCCAAACTGCCAGCCGACCATTGTTGGTGGTGATGCCATATTCCATGCTTAATAACCCTTCGAGGGTTTCTCTGATGGTCTTGTCTTCGTCGCTCAATGTGGCGGTATCCGACGGCAATTGTATGAGCAGCAGCGGATTTACTACGCCTGCGCCCAGCTCGGCATCGTAGATTGCCGCCAGTTCGTTTTTCTTTTCGAGGGCCATTCGCAGCAAATGAATATGCACATTATCAGAGTTTTGTTTGGCGGGGTCAAGCCCAATATTGAGCCGCACGCTTTTCTTAATCATGCCTTCGTCAACCACTTTTTTGCGACTGATCGAAACCGTCTTTTGTGGGCGGCTGTTGGGCGTAGCCGTAACCATTACTTCTACTTTGGCTTTGATGAGGTTTCGTACTGCAATGGCTTGCGGCCCCGTGAAGGCACCCAGGTGGGCTTCGTCAATGACCAAAATAAGCTGTGTATCTTGGGCTTTGGTGTTTTCGATGAGGGTTTCGAGATTGGTATTGGTTTCGTTTTCTTTTCGCCAAATCTTCTTCATGCCGTCCACGCTGCTCCAATTGACAAACAATAAATCTCGTGGGTTCAGTACGGGGTTGGTACTCAACTCGCTCAAATCAATCGACCTCAGTTTGGCGGTATCGGCATATAGTTTTTGCAAAGATTTCAAACTCTGAATGTGCAACGTGTTGGGGGCTATCCAGATAAAGGCCGTGTTGGGGTTGAGGCTCGGCTGCAACGGAAGCTCATCAACCAAACGGTAGAGGTAGTCGGCCATCATTACGGTTTTGCCTGAGCCGGTGGGGGCTTCGAGCAAAATCGGTACTTGCTCGGGGGTCTCGGCCAGGGCCTCAAAGGTGTAGGCCAATAAAGCATTGACCGCCTTGTCTTGAAAATCTTTGAGTAGGTGCAAGGGTTAATGAATGTTGAATGGTCGGGTGATTGAATGAATTCACGTTTCTAAATAACGCAATGAAGCAAAGTACCAGTTTTTTTACGTGAAATTTTGTAATTTTGGGTAAATTTCAAGCAAATGGAAAAAATATTGAACCGTATTACGTTTAATCCCCAAGTGATGGGCGGTAAGCCTTGTCTTCGTGGATTGCGCGTTACCGTTGGCACAATTGTTGGCCTGCTCGCCGCTGGCCATTCGTTTTTAGAAATTCTGGACGCATACCCCTATCTCGAAGAAGAAGATTTGCGTCAAGCACTATCTTATGCCGCTTGGCGAGTCGAAGAAATAGATATTCCTGCTGTAGCTTTATGAAAATACTGATTGACATGAACTTGTCCCCTTTGTGGGTTCAATTTTTTGAAAACCAGAACATAATGGCTCAACATTGGGCTACCACTGGCAACGCCAACGACCCTGACACTATCATCTTCGAGTATGCTCGCCACAATGGCTTTGTAGTTTTCACAAACGATTTGGACTTTGGTGCTATTTTGGCGGCAACAAACGCTGATTTTCCAAGCGTATTTCAATTAAAAAGCCAAGAATTAATGCCCTCTCGGATTGGCAATGCTGTCCTCACTTGTTTATTGCGCTACGAACCTTATCTGAATAGTGGTTGCTTAATAACTTTTGATACTTTAAAGGAACGTATTCGTATTCTGCCCCTTAAATAAATTTTTTGCGGTGGTTGGTAGAGCGACTCCATGTTTTTACCAACAATCTGTTTTTTGCTGTAGCATATTCGGTGGTTGCTATCATAGCTGTTTTTTGTCTAAGCCAATGATTCTGAAAGTGGCTTTGTAGGCATTGTAGATGGCATCGGGGAGCGGTATGGCCTCGATGCGGTCTTGCACCCCATAAAACTCTTCGACCAAAGTATCTTTTTCGGGACTAAAACCGTACACTTTTATCTTTTGGGTACTGCTCACCCCCTGAATAATACCCACTAATGCCTCGCAGACTTCGGCTTGCTGACGGCTGTGATACACCACTACCATGTAAACATCGGAATCGTCTCTGAAAATGCGGGCTTGCCGTGGGTCAAGTGCATACTCGGCGGTGAGTTCGTTGTAGCAGTTTTCTTTGAGGCACAGCAGCTCGGTGCTGGCTTGGGTAAGGAGGCGTTTGTTGGCTTCTGATTTGAGGCTCGGCACAAAACCACCCCGATAATACCGCAAATTGTTTCCCCCAAGCCCCTCCACCCACGCCCCTTTGGCATTGGTATAGCCCTCTATGACTCTTTTGTTGCGTTCGTAGGTGACTTCTTCGCAGATATTATTCTCGTTGTTGGTGACTAAGATACATTGCCTGTTGCCGCCATCTTCGGCATTGAGGGCCATGGTGGCATGAAGCGTGGTGCCACTGCCTGCAAAAAAATCGAGAATGGTGGAATCAGTATTTGATGCAATTTCTAATACCTTTCTAATAAGCATTAGCGGTTTGGGAGTACTGAACGCAGTAGCTTTACCAAGAATTTCAGTTATTTCTTTTTTAGCATCTTGATTATTGCCCGATGATTTATAATCCCACCAAGTCCAAGGTACAGAGCCTTTTCTATCAATTAAATATGTTTTTCTTCTTGGTATTCCTTTTCCATCTATTCCGAACCACATCCTACCTTCTTTCATTTGTTTCTTAAAAACATCTTCAATATTTTTCCAACATTTTCCTTCGGGAGGAGAGTACTTTGCTCCTCCAGGAGTCACAATTTCATAAACTTGATTTGGCCTAAATCCTTGTGCCATATAATCAGAAGAAACCCAAGCACCTCTTGGGTCATTATCTGGATTTTTAAAAGCATTTTCTTGCTCTTCGGTTAATGCCAAGTGGTTTAATCCAAGATAACTACTATAACTTTTGCCATAACAATAAATATTATCATGTGCGGGACCTAAAATTCTTCTTGAATCTGGGGAAATCCTTTTCTGCCAAATTATTTGTGCAATAAAATTCGCCTCCATAAAAACCTCATCACAAAGCAGTTTGAGTTGGGCTTGTTCGTTATCGTCGATGGAGATAAAGATCACGCCTTTGTCGCTCAACAGTCGCTTGGCAATGCGTAGGCGTTTGTCCATAAAACTCAACCATTTAGAGTGGCGGTAAGAGTCTTCACGGTCCACGAAGGAGTCGTTGTACTTAAAATCTTTGTTGCCGGTGTTGTAAGGTGGGTCAATGTAAATGACATCAATTTTGTTTTCGTGCGTAAACGTCAGAGCCGTGAGGGCGTGGAGGTTGTCGCCTTCAATCAATGAGTGATTCAGCCCCCCGGCCCCCAATGGGGGAGTTCCTACAAATTCACCTTTGGAGAGTTCAGCGTTTTTAACTCCCCCTTCAGGACGGTCCGCCGCGCGGTCGGACTCTCGCAGAGTTGGGGGGCTATCAAAAAGCGTAGGTTGTGAAGTTGTCTTCTTTGACGTGTCGAAAGAAATCCCCCCATTGGGGTCGGACCCTCGCAGGGTTAGGGGGCTGTTGGGGGCTATTATTCTCTTCTCCACCACCTCTTGCAGCACGGGCAGGTGGGTGCGGAGGGTTTCTTCAACGTCTTCGGGTTTGTCTTCCCACACGAGGCCGTATTTTTTTTTGGTATTGATGAGGTCAATGAGGTAGGCGCGTTCGTCTTGGCTGATGCCTTCGAGGGCTTTTACTTTTTGGATGAGGTCGTGTTTGTTCATGCGTCGGATGCGGGGGCGTTTGGTAGGCAATTTTAGCAACAAAGTACCACAGTACCCAACAAACCGCTGAAAAAACAACGACGGGCCCTTTTGCTTTGCCATTGTTGGTGTTCAACAATCCAACTGCTACGAGTTCGTTGTCGGTCATAAGACCAACA
>NZ_JAIXST010000159.1 GCF_027484545.1 Runella sp.
CCCTTTTGGTCCATTATTTTCCAATCTTTCTGGACCATCCTTTTGCTTGTTTTCTGGAAAACCTTCTCTAATCTTATTACTTACGTGGTGTTTGTTGATACAGCCTTTTTCTTTTTAACGGCCGCTACCATTTTTCGATTTAGAAAGCGCAAACTGGCACGGAATTACAGTACGTTGGCCTATCCCGTCACCCCGTTGGTTTTTATGGGAATGTCGGCTTTTATCGTGGTCAACACCCTTATTGAAAAGCCTGAACAAGCCATTGCGGGACTGTTTTTCTTGGGTTTGGGCGGATTGGCGTTTGTTTATTTCAAAAAAAAGTAATTCTAATTTCTGCCTAAATACATTTATTTTTGTGTAAAATAGAAAGTTATGGTACAGATTAGCCAATATGCCAAACAGATACTCAGCCGCCCTGATGCGCTTGAGCAGGTACGTGCAATGCAAGCGATTTTGGAAGAAGAAGCCCATAAAAGACACGAATTTCGGGAATGGCTTGACGAAGACGTAAAGGCAGAATTTATCAACGGAGAAATAGTTTTACACTCACCTGTCAAGAAACGGCATTGGCAAGCGTCGGATTTTTTATCTACACTTTTGAGTGTTTATGTAGGTATTAATGACTTAGGTCAAGATGGGGTAGAAAAAGTGATGATTGAATTGACCCGCAATGATTACGAACCCGATATTTGTTACTTCTCAAAAGCCAAGGCTTCTGGTTTTACTGACGACCAAATGCTTTTTCCTGCGCCTGATTTGGTGGTAGAGATTTTATCTAAAAAAACAGCCAAAAATGACCGAGGCATTAAAAAGCAGGATTACGCCGCGCACGGTATTCGAGAGTATTGGATTATTGACCCTATCAAACAAATTGTGGAGCAGTATTTTTTGATTGATGAGCATTCCGAGGAATACTTTCAACCCTATATGTATCGGATTGACGACGACATTAGCAGCCGTGTTTTGGAGGGATTTACCATACCGATTCGCGCTATTTTTGAACAAAAAGCCAATATAGAAACACTGAAAAAATTAGTATAGATGTTGACAACGACCCTCATTGCTCTTTTTGAAAGGGATTTAAACAAACTCAAAAGCGAACTTTTGGCCTACAAATCCGAAGACGTTATTTGGAAAACAGAAGCCGCTATCCCCAATTCGGCTGGAAATTTGGCGTTGCACTTGATTGGCAATCTGAATACCTACATTGGGGCTGAAATTGGCAAAACAGGGTATGTGCGCAATCGCCCTTTGGAATTTAACGCCAAATTTGTGCCACGCGATGCGATTGTGGCTGATATTGAAGCTACGATTGAAGTGATTAAAAACGCGTTGCCTCTCCTGACCGAAGAAGACTATCAAGCGGAATATCCCTTGCTTGTATTTGAACAAAAAACCTCGACCGAATTTTTCTTTATCCACCTTACCGTGCATTTGGGCTACCATTTAGGACAAGTCAATTATCATCGGAGATTGTTGGATGCTGTTTAAGAAAAAAACGTTTGCATTGTATAGTCGTTTACATCCATTTCGTCTTGCGAACCACCTGCTTTTTGAGAATGATTTCACAATCACGCCCAACGGACGAGTATTGAAGAAGTGGGGGATTTAAAAAACGGCTGCTCGGACGAAGCACAGGGGGTGTATTAAATTTGATACGAAGGCACGGTGTTTATGCAGAAACAGGGCACAACTCAAGCGTTATAAATGCAAACGATTTTGGGACTTTGTCACCCCGAACTAAAATCGCTTTGAAAGAAGTTGGTTTAGTATCAAGCGTTGCAAACGCTCAAATCTCGGGTTCGCGTTGCAAACGCAAACCATCTTGGTCTGTCCAACTATCTTGATTTAATTTTATAAATCCATCTTTTCCGCCACTCATAGACACAGTTGAAGATATAAGTAAGGTTATAAATTTTTGACAAATACTCGTTACCTTTTATGCGTGTTCATTAACGTATTTTTTTCTTTCTCCTGTTTTAAGGTTTATCACATCAAATTTTCTTGTCTCGTTGAAAGAGCCCATATCTGAATCGCTATTGATAAGTATGGCACCAAAAAGCACAATATACTTGCAGTTGTATTTAGTTCCCGCCACTAATTCTTCTATACGCTGGTCAATGGCTTCGTAAAGTACTTCTGTTGCTTCTTTTATAGGAATTTTTGCATTGAGTATTCTATCTTTTTGGGTGAATATGATTTGCTCGATGGTATTCATTTGATAATCCAATTCTGTTATGTTTCCGGGAGTTATTAAATTGTTTATCAGCTTGTTTAATGCCCCTTTAGCCGCTCCACAGCAGCCACTATTTTTGGATTGTCCGTGTCTATGAATTTCGCCAATGGTACCATTTTTTGTAATGCCAATGTGTGGGCCATAGTATATAGCTACGGCTCCTTCGTCGGGCACGTGGCTCGCAAATGCTCCCATTCCGGTGAGCCCTGTAAACGGAAATCCGTCTAAACCGCCCATTTTAAAAGGTCCTAAAAATTCTTGTGTTCTTGCAGGATATTGAATGCTATTTACATCATCACTACAAATGCTATCTGCCAGCATCACCTGTGCAGGTTCTAAATCTAATTCGTTTTCTATAAAGTCTATAAACTGATTTACCCCATCAATGGTAGTGCTTGCTTTGGGATAATGCTGTTGAATGATTTTTAATTTTTCTTTCTTTTTCATTTTTTAATTTTTTTAAAGTAATATATTATTATACGGTTCGATTTTTGGGGGCAAGTTCGTTTCGTCTAACATTTCTAAAATATCAATTTCAATATTTCTACAAATGCTCGAAATAGGCGTGTCGCCAACTCCATTGTCAAATGGATTCTCACTCGATTCTCCTATTTGTTCCATCGTCATAAAAACCCAAGAAATAAGTATCGAAAATGGCACTACAAGAAAAATTCCGTAATCGCCAAACTTGCTCATTTCGCTCACCAATGCAAAGGGCAGTAGTAAAATAAAAAGCTGCACAAAAATGCGACTGAATAAACTATACTGCCTAAACAATGGTGTGGTTTTGATGCGCTCACAGCCGCCTTGTAGGTTGTAGAGTTCTGCCAACAATTTGGTCAAATCGCTATGCTCATAATCGTCAATGATGTTTTCTCGTTTCAGTTTTGTAACGGTTTCAAACTGATACTTCAAGGTGTAGCTTGCAATATTTCCTTTGTGCTTTACTTTTTCAAATATTTCAGCTTTATCTAAGTTATCAAAAAGTTCTTTTATGGCGATGTCAAATTCTTTTACTTCATCCGATTCCGACACAAATTGTTTGTGATAATCTTCTCTATTTGTAGCCCAAGGAATGGTTTTTCGTAATTGTAAACGCAGAATATTGATATAGGCAATATGGCGATTTAGAAATGCTCTTTGCTTTGTTTTGTCCTCTACTAGCGAAATAAAAGTAGCGGTCAATATTCTACTGGTGTTTGTAATGCCGCCCCATAATCGCCTTGCCTCCCAAAGCCTATCATAGGATTGATTATTTTTAAAACCTACATAAAACGCTACGGCTGTGCCAATAGAGGCTACGGGTAAAAAGGGAATAGCAATTAATTTAAAACCAAAAAATTGGTAGATAACCACTACGATGATGCTTAGTATTAAGGTTTGAATGATATTTTTTCGCCCAAAAAACCATATTTCATTAAGCGTTATTTTTTTGTTGATTAACATAGTTTATTTTTTGATTTTTTGGAATTTTAGATTTTTTGGAATTTTCAATTTATTTATTAAGTAAATGAGCAAATTTGAAAATTAGTTAATTTGAAAATAATCACTGTAAATCAAGTAGTTATACAAACTTAATATATAGTTTAAATCTGCACAATTACTTAAGTGCTAAAGCACAGTTAATTGTTATCTGTTAACCGTTAATTGTGTTGAATATCAGATGTTTACTGACTTTTTTAGTATCGTTTAATTTTGCACAATTACTTAAGTAATACGCCATATTTGTTTTAAAATTCACGCAGAGCCGCAAAGATACTAAGGTTCTGATAATCAAATATTTAAAATCTTTGCAACTCTGCGGCTTTGCGTGAATAATATTGCTCGATTACTTAATCGCCTCTTCTACTGATTTAGCAGTATCCAAAACTGTTTTTTCAAAAGCAATGGGTTTCCAATTAAAAGTACGCATCGTTTCGCTCACATCGGCGGCAATGGTATTTCCAACGAAGGGTAACATTCCTTTCATTTCATCATTAAAATTAGCCATAAATTTCAATAAAAATGAAGGTGCAAGCCGGGTGCTAACTTTATCATAGCCATTGGCTTTTAATATTTTAGCAATATCTTGAATTGCATAAGGCTTTTCAGATGTTACAATAAAACGCTTGCCATTTGCTCTTTTATTTTCTAACGCTGCCACGTGAATAGTTGCTACATCTCTTACGTCAGACATTACCGAATAAGCTTTGGGTAACATTGGAACCTGTCCTGTAATTAATTTTTTAAAGAAATCCATCGCTTCCGTAGCCAAATTACCTGTTAATGTTGGTCCATAAATAGGTCCAGGATTAACTACAACCAGTTCTAATTTATTTTCACTTGCCTGATTTTTTATAAACTCCCAAGCACTTTTTTCAGCAAGTGTTTTACTTTTAAAGTAGGCGGTTATATTTTTTACATTTACATCTGTCCAACTATCCTGATTTAATTTTATCAAACCTTCTTTTCCGCCACTCATAGCCACAGTTGAAGAAGTAAGCACCAATCTTTTTACACCTGCTTTTTTTGCAGACTTCAAAGCTCTTAAAGTGCCTTCAACAGCAGGTTTGATTAGTTCGTTTTCGTCTTTTGGAACTTTTACAACAAATGGCGAAGCAATATGAAGAACATAATCACATCCTTCCATTGCTTTGTCCCAACCTTCATCTTTCATAAGGTCAAGTTCGCAAAATTCTAAATTTCCTTTTGGGTCAATTTCTTTTTTTATGCCGTTAACCACTTCATCCGTTTTAGATAAACTCCTAACCGAACCTCTTACGGCATAACCTTTTTTTAATAGTTCAACAGCACAATGTTGTCCTACAAATCCAGATATTCCTGTTACTAAAACTTTATTCATTTTTTGAAAATTAATTGATTTTTAAATAACAACCCAAACCCAGTTTTACCGAGTTTGGATTGTCTAATTTGGTTTAAGCCTACATTCCTGGTATAATAACCACTCTACCTGCTTCTGATTGTAGTTCGCTAATACGAAGGTTTTTATAGGGTTGATACTCCTCAGAGTTGTACCACCCTTCGGCAGCCTCCATACTTGGAAATTGAAGTACTGCTGCCCAGTTGCCATTCCAGTCTCCCTCTTTTACATTCGGAGCTGGTGTACCTGCAATCATTTGCCCTCCGTGTTTCATTAAAATAGGAATTGCAAATTGAGCATAGCGCTGGTTAAGTTCTTCAAGGCTATCAACTTTCATTTGAACCATAATGTAGGCTGGTTTTGTTGCAGTAGTTTCTGCATTTCTTTCTTGGTTTTCCATTTTTTAAATTTAAATTATTACTTTTGTTTCGCAAGCAAAAGTACGAAATAACTTTTGTTTTGCAAGTAATAATTAAAATAAATTGCAATTTGCAAGTAAAAATATTGTTTTAGCAACATGGATTATAAATTTCGATGCGAATGTCCTATTACGTCTGCCCTTGATATTTTAGGTGATAAATGGGTATTAGTAATCATCAAGCAAATGCTTATTGAAGATAAAAAGACTTTCAAAGACTTCACGGAAAGTGATGAAGCCATTGCTACTAATATACTTGCTTCTAAGCTAAAATGCCTTGAAGAACTAGGAATTATAACCAAAACGCAGCCCCCTGATAACAAAAAAACTAATTTGTACCTATTGACTGAAAAGGGCTTGGCATTAACTCCTATTATTGTTGAACTTTCTATTTGGAGCGATGAAAATGTGAGAGGGCTTAATAAAATAATGAGGGATAGTCCTGAAATAGCGATAATGAAAAGCGATAAAAATTCTTTTATCAAAATGATAATTGAGGCTTATAAAGCAAAGACTGAAAAATTTTATTAAGATTTTAATTGCTTATAATCCAGTTTGTTGCGTCCTCTACGCTTGACGCTAACTTGCGGATTAACGCACTTACAACACAAAATATTTTGTATTGTAAAAGGGTATCTTATTGTTGTAAGCTACTCAAATACCGTTCTATATGATTAAAGCTTACTTATCATAAACGGCCCCTGCCTTTCTACTGCTTTACAATTTTCTGACGAATCACCCCTTTGTTCGTTGGAATGGAAAGCAGGTAGATGCCCGTTTGTACATTTTTTAAATCCAGAATTGTTTCCTGAGAAGTTGAGACGAAAGTTTTGGGTAAAACCAAACGCCCGTTTACGTCGGAGAGCTCTAACGGCCCCGCTTCCAATTGCTTGGAAACCTTGATTTTCAATTCATCCTGCACGGGATTTGGAAAAATTTGCACTTCATCAGTTAAGTTTGGAGCTACACTCAAAATAGGAATTACCTGAAAAGTGCGTTCGGCAGTAGCAATCGGGAAAAAGGGCCGCTCGGAATTGGTGTAAGCGCGAATGGTAACGGTGCCCGGACCCGTCAGGGTAACGCGATTTCCACTGATTTGAGCGGGGCCCGACACAATATAAAACGCCACAGCATCGCCGTTGGAAGCCGTAGCGCTGAGGGTAAAGGGAGCCGCATCCTGGAATTTGTCCGTAATCGCCGTAAAATTCAACGTCGGTAATTGACGAGTGCCTTGAGATACCCACAAGGGCCACGTAGCATTGAGAAGAAGGGAGGTAGGGTTGCCTTTTCCCGTAATTTTGTTGGTATTGAGTCCAATGACGTTTACGTTTTTATTCGTCCCGGTTCCTTTGGTCACATACACAGCGCGGTCGTCCAGACGAGAATAGTCGGGATAGCCAATGTCTGTGTTGTTGGTAATGACTTCTACATCGCCTTTTTCCAAATCTACCCCTAAAATAGAGAAGGTATTATCGGGATCATAGAGATAATCGAATGCCAAAATGGCCGTTGAGTTTTTGGCAAAGGACGGATTCCCAACGCTTTCGCCTGCTTCCAAATCATTGAACAGCTTTTGAATGGTGCCGTCGGCAAACGTATTTTGTACCGTGTCCCATACGTGCATAAATCCTACATCCCAATAGTCTAAAGATTGGCCTGTCGCGGTTTTGAGTTGATTATACGCATCAAACACCAGATATTCGCCCGAAGCATCCCATTCCAGACCGTCGGCGTACTGAATATCGCCCGTGCTGACGCCGCTCGTGTAAGTAGGATTGTAAAGCTTGAATTTAGTCCATTTTTTGGCATCAAAGCTGTACACATAAATGCTCTTGTCGGATTGGTTGGTCAAAGCGGCCATTTTACGCCCATCTTTAGAAATGGCCACTTTGTTCCAAATCGTTTCGTCAGAAATCAACGATTCGTCAGCAGTACCTACTAAACTAACAGCGCGAATTCGGCGGTCGTCGCTCACAAAATAAACGAATTTACCATCGTCGGTGACACTTGGGCGGTTGAGAATGGCACGGTTGGATTTGACGGTAATGTTCGTACCGGTAGTGGAGGTGGAATATAGTTTCTTATCAGAACCATAGACCAACAAAAACTCGGTGCCTGTGTTGCTGGGCAAGGTCGTAGGATTGGCAGGAGGAGGGTTGCTGTTGGTTTCCAAAATGCCCACTTGGTCGAAAGCCGTTTTGGCAGCGGCAACCTCCGCAGAATTAGCCCCATATAAATCCGTAGCGGCTTTAATAACGGCCAAACGTAAATCAATGAACTTAGAAAAACGCGTCAGATAGCTGGTCATGGCGCGGTAATACACCTTTTCTGATTTGTCTTTCCCTACGTTGGCGTTGTTGGTAAAGAGAAAGAAAGCGTAGTTGGGAATCCCGCTGTTGATGTGAACACCCCCGTTGTCTTTGGTGGTATTGATGTATTGCGTCATGGTGCGGGGCTGATAACCGGGGTCATTGGTTCCGCCTTGGTTCGGATTGGCCATATCGCGCAAAGCGCCCGAAGGATAGACAGTTTTTTTGACCACCGATTCTCCCATCGTCCAGTTGGCGCGATCTACTAATACGCCAAATACATCGGCTAGGGATTCGTTAATGGCCCCTGATTGCCCTTGGTATTCCAGTCCGGCCGTATTTTCAATTACTCCGTGCGTCATTTCGTGGGCTGCTACGTCGAGCCCACCCGCCAAAGGTCCAAAAGCAGAGGCACCGTTGCCGTAGGCCATGATTTCTCCGTTCCAAAAGGCGTTATCCATTTCCTTACCACCTTCATCGCGCACATTGACGACCGAAATGACATTGCCGCCTTTGCCATCCAATGAGTTACGTTTATGCACTTGAGTGTAATACGTATAAGCCGTCGCAGCGTTATTGTGGGCCGATACCGCAAGGGGTGTCCAGGAATTGTTAGTTGAGGTCACTTGCCATACCGAAATATCATCAGCCTTCGAGTTGCGGGCATCAATCGTCCAAATTCCCCCAAGCGGTTTGTCCGGAAGGGTAGATGTGGCGCTTTTGTACATAGGACGGGTGATATCCAACAAATAATAAGTTGTCCCTTTTAAATACGCATTCACACTTTGGGTCACTCCGTTGAGATCTTTGGCATTGGCCTTGACAGGTCCATCCAAAGCGCAGGTATGGTTGGTTTTTGAGAGAATTTCACCTGTATGTGCGTCTATAAAATAATTCCAACGCTCCATGAAATTGGGACGTACTACCATTCGCCACGTCAAATGAGCGGTTTCGGGTTGGCTTTCGGGATAGTACACTACTAACTCAGTTTCAGGAACTTGTTTTTTTAGGATTGTCAATTCTCCTGCGCTCAACTCACGCACAACAGTTTGTCCCTTCAAATCAGTTAAAGCTCGTTGTACGGCAATGGCTTCAGAAAGAGTGGGAGAGAGGTTGGATAAAGCAGGGGTTTTGAAATTTCGACCGTTGAGGGTCGTAAATTGGTTGTTTTCAAGGTGTAAAATAAGCTCCCCGCCATACACGGGAACTCCTTTGAAATGTTGCTGCAAACGAATGTGTGTCTGTTTTAACTCATCCTCTTCAATGGTCATCACTTCCAATTCTTCAGAAGGTTGCGTCATTTGGAGGAAAGGCTTTAATTGTTCTGCGTAGTCCAAGGCAGCAGTGGTCAGTGCAGCACGACCGCGACTGCTGGTTTTGAGTGAGCGTCGGTATTCAATAAATACGGGGATATCTGATGAATCGCGTACTACCCGTGCCGTTAAAGCGCGGGATTGGGTAAAGGTTTTGGGTGAATTTTTTTGCGATGAACGACTTCCTTCTATTTCGCGAATATTTTGAAGGGAAGGCGGCAACGGTTGAGCAGGCCCTTTTTGCGGTTTTTCTAAAAAACGATTGTTCTGGGCCATCACAAACCCATTTGACACGATACAACCAATAACAAGCAGTAGAGTAGATGTTAATTTCATAAGAGTAAAGGTTTTGCGACAGAAATATAGAAATTTTTCATCAAAATAATGCAAGACTTTACTATTCGGTAACAATGGCTTCATTCTCCGGTAAAAGTAAAGTTGTTGATTTGTATCAGAAAAAACCAACCTACAGATGAAAAAAGGACTTTTTGCTTTTGCGGTTTATACAGGCACATTCTTAGTATTTATGTACGGTTGCGCCTAACGGACGGATTGCCCTAAAAAAAGGGAGATATCTTAGTTGACAGAAGTTTTTAGAATTCAATTAAACGCGGGGACAGTGGTTGAAGATTATCTTTATATTAACTGTCCAACCATTGCTTAAAGTCATTGACGCGTTCCCGGCTTACAATCTTTGCTTCCCCGTCCAACAGTTTTGATTGGATGGACAATCGACTGTTGAAATAAGAAGTTACTTTTTCAATGGACTGAAAGTGAATAATGACTTTTCGGTTAATACGAAAAAAAACGGTGGGTTGTAACATCGTTTCCAATTGATCTAATGTATAATCAATGGCGTAGCGATGGCCTTTGTCAGTTATTAAAAAAGATAAACTTTCCTGAGTTTCAAAATGATGGATATTATTCGTTGAAATCGTGTCTATACTCTGTCCTGATTTTACCAAAAATCGAGTTTTATATTGCTTATTTATCTGCTGATAGGCAATTGTAATGTTTTCAATGAGCTGTTTATTTGTTGTATTTTGTTGCTTTTTAAATTTTTCAATGGCAAACTGTAAATCTTTTAGAGAAATAGGCTTTAAAAGATAATCAACACTATTTTGCTTAAATGCCTGAATGGCATAATTATCATAAGCAGTTGTGAAAATGATAGGGATGTCAATTTGAGTTTTGGTGAAGATTTCAAAACTGTTGCCATCGGCTAAATGTATGTCCAGAAAAAGCAAATCGGCCTGTAATCCTTCCTGAAATGTTTTAACCGTATTTTTTACGGAATCCAGATACTGGACCACTTGAATCGTGTCGTCTATTCTGTGTAACAGAAGGCTCAAATGCTCAGCCGACAGTTTTTCATCTTCTACAATAACAACATTCATTTTTTTGCAATTAAAGGCAGAGTTACTTTAAAAATAGGCTCGCTATTACTAATTTCTATTTTTTCATCGGTAAAAAATTGATAGCGCACTTTCATGTTTTTTAATCCTATCTGCGAACTTTCAACTTTATCGCTTCTCGGCTGAATAGGGTTTGTTATAATCAGACGATTATTTTCAGTATAGATACACACTTTTAAAGGGTTCGCTTGTGAAGTTTCGTTGTGCTGTATGGTATTTTCTACCAACATTTGGAGGCACATGGGTGGCAAAAAGAGGTTTTTGGCGTTTTTGTCAATGTTAATTTCAAATAAAATACTATTACCAAACCGTATTTTCAATAGATAAATGTAATGGTCTAAAAAACTTAACTCCTCATGTAAGTTTACCAATTCGGCATTTTTGTTATCCAAAACATACCGATATACTTTTGATAATTCATTGATAAAATCAACAGCTTTGTCTTGGTTTTGGTACACTAATGAACTCAAAACACTTAGGTTATTGAATAAAAAATGAGGGTTGAGTTGGTTTTTTAAGTTTTGTAATTGTGCATTAGCGCTTTCTGTTTTATATTTTTCAACTTCGACTAAACTTTGTTTCCATGCTTTGAAAAATTGCCTTGAAACATAGGAGACCAAAACAAATAAAGTAATAAAAATGGCAGGGACAAAAAGCTGCCTGATGGCTCTGTTGATTGGCTTGAATTCATGAAATTTTATAAAATGCAGTAAATCTATACAAATAAACAGGGTGGTCATTGTAAACAACAGACTAACAGTTACTTGAGTAATCATTCTCTTTTTAGAATCTTCTACCCATTTGTACTTTTTTTCAAGTCGATTGTTAATGAAAATATTCCCTTCCCAAAGCAATAGCACGATAACCGGAATTAAAAACAAATCGGTGTCAAGAAAGTCGTTAAGCCTGAAAAACAGCAGCTTAAACGCCATTGCTGTCAACGTCGATATTCCGATTTTTAGTAAAAAAGCCTTCACGATTTCTTTCACGTTATTCTTTTTTTAAAGCCCTTATGTCATCCATTAATTGCTGCATTTCTAAGACTAACGTGCCGTTATAAATCCCTCTGATTCTTTTCGTTTTATCCACTAAAATAAAATGTTCGGTATGTAGAAACTCGCTACTGTCTTTACTGAATCCAATGTCTTCCTCGGCAAAGTAGGATTGCCTTGCCAGCTGATAAATAGCTGATTTATTTCCCGTTAGAAAGTGCCAATTCGTATTTTTGATGTGGTTTTTATCTTTGAATTTCTTCAAAACCGAAGGCGTGTCTATCCAGGGCGTAACAGAATAAGATAAGAAAACAATGCCACGGTCATTTTGCAGTCTATCGCTCACTATCTTCATATTTTTGGTCATCGTAGGGCAAATGCTTGGGCAAACCGTAAAAATGAAATTGGCAACGTGGATTTTTCCTTCAATGTTTTTTTGTGCTATGTTGATACTGTCCTGGTTTAGAAAGGAGAAATCATTGATAGTATGTGGAATTTTTTTGGTTACTTCCGCTTCGTTTTTGATAAAAATGGGCGTAAAATCTGGGTCGTTGTAGTAGGGTAATGTCGCTGTATCTGAACTGCTTTCAGTACAACTAAGTAGGAACAAACTACTTAACAACAAAAATACTATCCGATACATTTTTACAGTTTTTAGTGCCCAACAAGCCATATCTTTTTCCTTTGAGAATGACGTAATTGGCGCGTATTTTACCATTATCATACCACATTTTTTGAGGGCCTTCTTCTTGCCCGCTTGCGTAAGTGCCCAAATGAAACAAATGCCCGTTAGTGCTATATTCTTTTAATTCACCTTCGTACTCCCCATTTTTGGCAGTAAATTCAAATCGTTTGTTGCCATTTTCCCAATAAGCGACTTGTTTGCCGTGTTTTTGTCCGTTCAGGTAATTTCTTTCTTCCTGCAACTGCCTGTTGGGATACCATTTTTTGCAAACGCCACTCAACAAACCATTGAGGTAGCCTTCTATCAAAAGCGTGTCTTTGCTTAGACTTAATTCATACAAAAAGCCCGTGTATGGTGTATCATTCAAAAAGACCACATCATTTTTTACAGAAAGACTTTTTGATGATGCTAAATGGTAAATTTTTGGAATTTTTTCATCCACTGATTTGTCTGACTTGCTGCACGAACAACAAGCCAAACAAAACAAAAAGATACTTAGGAATACTTTCATTTATTGAGTTACGGTTCCGGGTGTTCCATAAAAACCGCTTCCATTGAGATAAGGGGCATCGGCTGTAAAGTGATAGTGGTAGATGCCATTTGGATAATCGGCAGTAGCGTGGGTGTGTCCATGATAGGCATCCAACATGCTGCTCGTTACGGTTGTTCCGTTTTCCTCCTGCGGGCCATAGACAGGAAATCCATCCAGCAAAAAGCCCATTAAACCTGCCTTCGTAGATTTTACGGTAGTCAAATATAAAGGCTCAACGTGATAGTGATATACGCCCGAATTTTGGGGGTGTCCATAGTACTTGTCAAAACTGACAATTTCGCCTGCCAATGCTTGGTTATTAGGCCCTCCATATTGGTTAAAGAAAGCCACACCATTAATGGCAACACCAATAACTCCCAACGGAGTAGCAGCGTGAGCTGCATTTACCTTAGGGTTTAGCGGTATTTTGATTGTAGCAGATTGTTCGGCAATGCTGTTGGGGTTCTTGGCAAAATTAACTCCGCTAAAAGTAGTACCGCTGTATGCTTCATATAAAGCATTGTAAGTGGCATAGTAAGGCGACTTATGATCGGGCAGGTTCTTCGATTTGATATAAATGTAAGTGCCGTCACTGGTAATGCTTGAGGCTCCGTAGATTTTTTTATACACGGCAGGCACTTCTGTTGAAACTGGCGTAGGGGTTGTGGTATCGGTGTCGTCGCTGTTGCAGTTTACGAAGCTCAGCGTTACCAATGTGGCGAGTGCTAATTTTTGGATGGGTGATTTTTTAAAGTTCATGGTTATTATAATTAAATGGTTAAAAATCAATTTATTTGGAGCAAGATTATTCTATTTTCTTTCTTAGTAAAACCAAATTGTCGAGTTTGAGATTTGACGACCAAATGAAAGCGGCATCCTTTGAAGCATTATCAAAGAGATCGGTAAAGTTGGTATACGACGATTTGTTATCAACGCCCACGGTGCCATTGGAAAAAGTAGTGGCAACAGGCCAGTTGGCATCGTCGAAAGTTGAACTGAACCAATTGGTAGGTATTGCCCAGTGGATTCCATAACTATTAGAAGCACCTGCCGATGTGGTGCAATTGGAAGATAAACGTGCGTTGCCGCTTTCAGAAAGACAGGCTAAATCGGAAATGGGGGCGATGTAATACGTTTGCGCTCTCCAACTGTTGTCGGTAATGCCAACGGTGCTTCCCGAGGCGTTCTTGATGTGCATGACGAAACCACCGTCGCCAATGTAATTGGACGAGCTGCCTTGTTTTTCGGTTCCCAGTCCAAGGTTTTCTTCCCAATCAACACATTTGACGGCCACTGTAAAGGGCTTTTTGGCCTTAAAACGCACAATGCACGAGTTGAAATCGGTATAAGGCACAGAGTCTTTGCCAACGGGAATACCATTGACGTACATTTCAAAATAATTGTCGCCAAAAATATAGGCTGTAAAAACCTCTCCGTCAGCATCTACCGTTACGATATTATTGCTCGAAAGTGCTGCTGTGGCCGCGGCGGTGTTGGCATAAGAATGCCCCGAAACATAAGAGTTGTACAAGTCAGAAGCAAAGGGAAAGGAAGAGTTGGTGAAATTAACATCGGCGGGCAATGCCCAGGTTTTACCATCGGTTGATGTAATAGTTCCCAACGCCGCTACCCGAACCCCCGAAGGAAATAAATTGGCGGTTGTGGTAGTGCCTGCGCCCTGCGTTACTGAACCTGTACCAGAATAGGCGCTATTAGTAACGGTTGCCGTTTCCGAACAAGCAACAAAAGCAGTTAGGAATGATAGAATAATTAATCTTAGAAAATGGGAATTAGCCATAGTTTTTAGTTTTAGTTCAATTAGACGTATTTTAGTAAAGTTTCTTGCGGGTTAGTTGCTTAAAACTGCACTTTTTTACACAAGATTTGGAAGTAAACTTAACGAGAGGTCGTTATTGATAGATGTCCTATCCTGATTTTACCTTTTATTATCATTGTTAATGATTGAAATAAATAATCAAATATACTGCAATGCTAACGCTTTTATGCGTTGTTGAAAGATTACAGAACCGTTGAGTTGTTGAAAAAAGGGGTTGAGTTGTTGGTATAATGGGCTGGATACTGAGCGAATAAACCGCAAAAAGCCCATACAAATTACATTGCATGGGCTTTTGACTAAGAGGATATATTCAGAATTTAACGTTTTGCTGCTTGGCAATGTGGTGAATTTTTAGCATGAATGGGGGCAATAAAATTACAAATGTTAGGTTTTTGTACTACACCCGAAGATTTTTCATAACTACTTGATTGTAAGATATTTGAATATCAATCCATCGAATCATCGTTTTAATATATTCAGTACATAAGTGTACAAAGTTATGATTTGTATTTTTGAGACCTCTCCGTAGAATATCGCTTCCTTTCCTAAAAAAACTATTAGCCTGACGTCCGTTTTTTTTGATTTTTATTTTTTGTACTTTTTTGTGATTATACTCCCCAACTTTGACACAAATAGCTACTGCTAAACTAACAAAAACTAAGAGCTTACTTAATTTTTGACTGCATTTTAAATGAGTCGATTCTAAATCAAAACCCCGCCCTTTGAAGGTTTGAAATAAGACTTCTATGCACCATCGTCTGCGATAAAATCCACCGAGTTGTTTGGCTGGCAAGTTACCGATTAAAAATAAAAAATCATTATTCAAAAGACGTTTTATCATCGTGTTACACCAAATCCCATCTACTCTGCAATCTTGAAAATACCGCTCTGTTTGTGTATGTAGCAGTGTTTCAATCGAATAGCAATCTCCATTTTTTAACGTAACTAAATGGCTTTTAGGTACTCGCATACAGAATTTTATGTCATTGATTTTAAGATACTTAACCCACTCAACGCCTATAAACTCTCTATCCCCTACAATGACTCCTATCCGCTCTTTCCCAATCACTTTAATCAATTTAGATAGTAAATCTATGCGGTCTTTGCAATGGCTATTGCCAGATTTATTATCTAATAAAGACCAATATAAGGGGATTCCTACTGAGCCATTTTTTGCTACTACCATCAATATGTTGCATTGGTAGTCAGCCTCTTTCTTTACCCTTTCGTGGGCTAAAGATATTTTTTGCTACTACCATCAATATGTTGCATTGGTAGACGCCAAATTTCCATTCAGTCCGATCAATTGAAAGACTAAGTTTTCCTCTTGGTAGAAATAATACTAACAGCAGACATACTTGATCATAATCGAACTCATAGTCTTTAAAAAATGATTGTATATTACGTTCTATGGACTCAATTTTAGCGTCAGATTCAATATGAAGAGCTACTTCTCTAAATTGTACTTTTTCGCTATCAATAATGCCTAACAAAAAAGATAATATGAATTTTTTACGTGCTAAGTTGGTCGCTAATGGGATTTTTTGAAGCAAATTTATAACTTCGTCCCTAATGATTTTTTTCATTCCTAAAGCGGGGCCGCCCGTGCGGCTGGTTTGATGCTTGGTCGCTCAAATTTCAGCCTTTTTGCTTTACCTAACAATTATCTTCGGGTACAGTAGATTACCCTAACCTAATAACCCTAAAAGTATTTATTTCCAATTTTATAAGACTTGTTTTTACAAAATAAAATAGGGACAGAAATAGAAAACGTAAAATTACTTAAACTTGAATTAATTCAGTAAAATCAAATACGGTGCTTTAACTTGCTCAACCATTCGGAGGAAATTCCCATAAATTCGGCAATGAATTTGGTAGGCACTTGCTGAATGATAATTGGGTGATTTTGAATCAAATAATTATACAAACGTTCTGATGAATAAGCAATGATTTTCATTTCAAAATCATTGATTTCCTGCAAAGCCGTTGTGACTTATGCATGATAAACGCGAAGTAGTTGTAAATCTTGAAAAATGAACGTTTCTATATCTTTTTTATTAAATTCAATGACCTCGGCATTGCTAATCGCTCGGATTTCGGATTGCGATTTTTTACCTGAAAAAAAACTATCCATACACGTCATAAATGGGTGAAAGTTAGGGAAGAAGAAATTAATGGTTTTCTCAATTTCCAGTTCTTCATCAATAAAACGGCAAACAAAACCACCTTTCAAAACCATATAAATTTTCGTACACACTTGATTGTGGCGTACCAATTTAGTTTGGTTTTTCACTTTTACCAATTGCCCCAAGTATACTGCGCCCCTGAAACTGGACCATTCTGTTGAATAACGAAGTTATTAGTTGATTTTGTTTTCCACTTTGTTTATAGTACTTTTTCTTCCCTTGAATACCTGTTCTGGCGTTCGATA
>NZ_JAIXST010000326.1 GCF_027484545.1 Runella sp.
CTTAAAGCGAGAGCCGACTGAAATGAGTTTGGCTCGTAAGCGAAAGAAAGCCGCTCGCGACGATGCTTACCTTAAAACCCTGTTAAACCAACTTAACACTTGATGCAATCACCCTAAATCGCTTTCGTCATCTACGACGAGCATTTTGGCTTTAGTCATAACGATTCGGTGAGTTTTTGTTTCAAATTTGAAAAATCAATGGGTTTGTTCAGAAAATCGTCTGCCCCATATTTTTTTGCCTGATTATAATTTTCTTCGTCATTATAGGCCGTAATCATCATGATAGTAGGAGGAGCAGTAGGATGCATCGTTCGGATACGACGCAGCAACTCGATACCGCTCATATCGGGCATATTAATATCGGACAGAATCAGAACAATTTCGGAAAAATGACCGTTGATATAGGTCAGAGCTTCTTCCCCTGAATAAGCAAAACTGAAATCCAATTCGCCATTCCGAATTTCGCGGCGGAAACGCTGTTCAAACAACGTTCTTATGTCCTGTTCGTCGTCAACTACCAGAATTTTCATAGAGAGTTAAAGATATGATAGGGTAATTTGAAGGTGTAATAATACAAAAAAATGTGTAGTCCGTCTAATAACCTATCACCAAAGATAACCTGTTCCGATTGTTTTATAAGGAAACTAAAGAGGAATGTGATTAGTTCTTCTGTAAATAAAAATGACATATCATTAAAACATCTGCAATGAATAATTTTCACTATTTCAATCCTGTTAAAATACTTTTTGGTAAAGGACAAATCGCGCAATTGCCCAAGCAAATTCCTGCGGATGCCCGTATTATGTTGACTTACGGAGGCGGAAGTATTTTCAAAAATGGGGTATATGACCAAGTAAAATTGGCTTTGACAGGAAGAGAAATCGTTGAATTTGGAGGGATTGAAGCCAATCCTACCTACGAAACTCTGATGAAAGCGGTGGAAATAGCACGCACCGAAAAAGTAGATTTTTTGCTGTCGGTCGGAGGAGGCTCGGTATTGGACGGAACGAAATTTATGGCGGCAGCTATTCCATTTACGGGCGCAGACCCTTGGCAAATTGTAGCCAATCGTGCCAAAATCACTACTGCGGTGCCTATCGGTGCGGTATTGACTTTGCCGGCTACGGGTTCAGAGATGAATTATTATGCGGTCATCAGTAAGAAAGAGACTCACGAAAAAAAGGGAATGGGAAATGCACTTGTTTATCCTAAATTCTCTATCCTCGACCCCGAAACAACGTATTCACTTCCTCCTCGCCAAATCGCCAACGGCATAGCCGACGCTTTTACGCACGTGATGGAGCAGTACATGACCTATCCCGTACGGGCCGAAATGCAGGATCGCATGTCCGAGGCCGTATTGCTGACCCTCATCGAAGAAGGGCCTAAAATGATGGCGAATCCAACGGATTATGATTCGGTAGCTAATGTGATGTGGGCAGCTACCATGGCGCTTAATGGCTTGCTTGCGTTGGGTGTTCCAACGGATTGGGCAACGCATCAAATCGGACATGAACTCACTGCTTTTCACGGCATTGACCATGCCCGGACTTTAGCCGTGGTGCTGCCTCATTTGCTGGAAATCAAGAAAGAGTCTAAGCGGGAAAAATTAATTCAATACGCCAAACGCGTGTGGCAATTAAGCGGAACCGACGACGAATTGGTAGCGGGAGCGATACAGAAAACCGCCGATTTTTACGAATCGCTGGGTATTCCAACAAAAGCAAGTGCGTATTCAATTAATGCCGATACTATAGAAAAAGTAGTGCAGCGTTTTGTAGAGCGAGGAATTAATTTCGGAGAGCACGCCGACATTACCCCCGAAGTGGTAGGGGAGATTTTGGAATTGAGTTTGGCGTAATGTTGTCTGCCTGTTGGATTCATGAAATAACCTTCGGAAAAATCAAATTACCCCGACATATTTGTATAAAAAAATACAACGATGCCCAACTGGATTACGACTAAAAAATACACCGATATTACGTATAAAAAATGCGACGGAGTCGCGCGTATTGCGTTTAACCGTCCGGAAGTTCGCAACGCATTTCGACCCAAAACCACGTTTGAACTGTTGGATGCCTTTACCGACGCCACGCACGACCCAAAAGTAGGCGTCGTGTTGCTGTCTGGTGAAGGCCCCTCGCCCAAAGACGGCATTTGGGCTTTTTGCTCCGGGGGCGACCAAAAAGCCCGCCAAAAAGGAGGCTACCGTGCCGAAGACGGTCGCGACCGCCTGAACATTCTGGAAGTACAACGTCAGATACGCTTTATGACCAAGCCCGTTATTGCGGTCGTGCCGGGCTGGGCAGTAGGAGGCGGCCATAGCTTACACGTAGTATGCGACTTGAGTTTGGCCAGTAAAGAACACGCGATTTTCAAACAAACCGATGCTGATGTGGCCAGTTATGACGCGGGCTATGGTTCAGCGTACTTGGCCCGCATGATTGGTCAAAAAAGGGCCCGTGAAATTTTCTTTTTAGGTCGTAATTACTCGGCTCAGGAAGCTTTCGATATGGGGATGGTCAATGCCGTAGTGCCCCACGACGAATTGGAAGATACCGCCTTTCAATGGGCGCAGGAAATACTCGGAAAAAGCCCGATGGCGATTCGGATGTTGAAGTTTGCTTTCAATCTCGTGGATGATGGCTTGGTAGGACAGCAGCTTTTTGCGGGCGAAGCTACCCGATTAGGCTACATGACCGAAGAAGCGCAGGAAGGGCGCGATGCCTTCCTTGAAAAACGGAAACCTAACTGGGATAAGTTTGAACGTTTTTCGTAAAATCCATACGAAACTAAACCTATGAGGTTTGACTGGGAAGCAAACATAAACCTCATAGGTTTTATATCTTTCTAAACCATGAAACCAACCGTTTACCTTCTTGTCGCTTGGGCCTTTTTGTCCGGCGGCTCATTGTTGGCCCAACAATCGTGGATACGCATTAATCAACTGGGCTATTTGCCCCATTCGGGCAAAGTGGCGGTGCTGGTGAGCAAAGAACAACTCAAGGTCACTGAATTTGAACTGTGTGAAGCCTTGACAGACCGTGTGGTTTGGAAAGCGAAAACCGTACAATCGTTTGGAGTCTACGCTGCGTTTCAATCCAATTTTCGGCTCAATTTTTCCACTTTCAAACAATCAGGCGCGTATTATGTGCGGGCGGCGGGCGTACGTTCTCCCGCTTTTCGGATTGCGGCTAATGTGTATGAAGGAACCGCCGATTTTGTACTGCGTTATATGCGTCAACAACGAAGCGGGTATAATCCCTTTCTCAAAGATTCGTGTCACCGACAGGACGGCTACGCAATTTATCAACCCGATTCTACCCAAAACGGGAAGTTTATGGATGCGTCGGGCGGCTGGCACGATGCGTCCGATTATTTGCAATACGTGGCTACCTCGGCTAATGCTACCTACCAACTTTTGTTTGCCTATCAACAAAACCCAACCTCCTTTGGCGATACCCACGATGCGGCAGGGCATCCCAAGCCCAACGGTATTCCAGATATTTTGGACGAAGCCAAATGGGGATTGGATTGGTTGGTAAAAATGAATCCCTCCAAAGACGTGATGTTCAATCAATTGGCCGACGACCGCGACCATTTCGGTCTGCGTTTGCCGAACAAAGATTTTGTGGTGTATAATCCGCAATGGGGCTTGGGACGCCCCGTTTATCGAGTGACCGGAAAACCGCAAGGGCTTTTTAAATACAAAAATCGCACCACGGGAGTTGCTTCAACGGCGGGGAAATATGCGTCTGCGTTTGCGTTGGGCAGTCAGATTTTATCTAACTTTTACCCTGAGTTTGCTAAGAAATTAGTCCAAAAAGCGTACGATGCTTATGATTACGGAAAACGCTTTCCCGGCGTTTGTCAGACAGCACCCGGGCGTGCTCCGTACTTTTACGAAGAAGACAATTACGTGGACGACATGGAATTGGCAGCTGCCCAACTCCATCAACTGACTCCCGCCAACAGTGCCTATTTAGCAGATGCCGTCAATTTTGGTCGAAATGAACCCACAACTCCCTGGATGGGTGCCGATACAGCCAAACACTATAAATGGTACCCCTTTGTGAATTTGGGACATTATTGGCTATCCAAAAACAAAAACCAAACGTCAGCGGAGTTTCGTCAATTGATGAAATTGGGAGTTGAAAAAGTAAAATCTCGGGGAAAAAATAATCCTTTTCTGAATGGAGTACCTTTTATCTGGTGTTCCAACAACCTGACCGTCGGGATTTTAACCCAACTTCATTTGTACCGTTCGCTCACCCAAGACCACCAATACGAAGAGTTGGAGGCAGCCATGCGCGATTGGCTGTTTGGATGTAATCCGTGGGGAACGAGTATGATTTGCGGTTTGCCCGAAACGGGCGATTGGCCCGTTGACCCTCATTCGGCGTTTACGCATCTGAATAATTATCGCATTGATGGCGGACTCATTGACGGCCCGATTTACGGCAGTATTTTCGGGAAATTGATTGGAATTACCCTCCACAATGCCGACGAATACGCTGATTTTCAGTCAAAATCGGTAGTATATCACGATGATTACGGCGATTATTCAACCAACGAACCCACCATGGACGGCACAGCAAGTTTGAGTTATATTTTGTCGGCCTATCAGAAAGAGGGAAAAGTTCAAGTACCCAAAGCCGTGAAAGAAAACCACGGGGCCATTGTGCGCATGGATACGACAAAGAAGGAGATTTTTCTGACGTTTACGGGTCATGAGTTTGGCGAAGGAAGCACGGAAATTCTCAATACCCTCAAGCAGCAAAATGTAAAAGCCTCGTTTTTTCTAACGGGAGATTTTCTTCGGAACCCGGTCTTTCAGAAAGACATTCGACGTATCATCCAAGAAGGTCATTATCTGGGAATGCACTCCGATAAGCATTTACTCTACTGCGATTGGGAAAAACGCGACTCGCTGTTGGTAACCAAGGCACAATTTGAAGAAGACATCAAGACCAATTTTGCAGAACTGGGAAAGCTGGGTTTGAGTGCTGAAAAGACTTCTTTTTTTATGCCGCCGTACGAGTGGTACAATGCCTCGGTGAATGGGTGGGGGCAGGAAATGGGCCTGACTTTGGTCAATTTTACCCCAACTACGGGAACAAATGCCGATTATACCTCGCCTGATATGACCAATTACCGAAGCAGTGAGCAGCTGTACCAAAAACTTTTTACTATTGAAAAATCAGACCCTAAGGGCTTAAATGGAGCAATTGTCCTGATTCATCTTGGCACTGATCCAAAACGAACGGATAAGTTTTACTCAAGATTGCCTCAAATTCTCAAGGAATTAAAAGCCAAAGGGTATCGATTTGGGCGGTTTTTTTAGGAGTTAAGAAATCGGAATGGTATTAATTTTTTATCTTTGGATGGTAAATCGAAGTAAAGTAGGCTCGAAATGAGTAATTTATTCATTCAAATTTTTGTTTGACTTTATAAAATCCGATAAAACAATGTACACCACAGTTAATGGGATTTACGAAAATGGAGTTTTGATTCTCAATGAGACACCTCCAACTACAAAAAAAACAAAGGTAATCGTCACTTTTTTGGAAGAGATTGAGCCTGAAATCATAAAACAACGCCTTCCGGGAAGCCTCAAACGATTCGGAGAGAGCGAAGGAAAAGAATACCGTTTGCCCGATGATTTCAATGAACCGCTCGAAGACTTGAAAGATTATATGTAATGACCTATCTTATTGATACTCAAGTTTTAATTTGGTTTCAGACGCTTGATTCTCGACTGAAACCAACTACTTACAAGCTATTGACTGACTTACAAAATGAAATTTGGGTTAGTCAAGTAAGTTTATTTGAAATCGCTATCAAACAGAAACTCAACAAATTGCCCGAATTTGATTTGCCCCTTGGCCGTGTTATTGAATTCACCGAAAAAGACGGAATTGGGATATTGAGAATTGCCAATAGCCATATAGCGGCTTATGATAACCTACCGCTTCTTCCCAATCACCGTGACCCGTTCGATAGACTTATTCTTGCTACAGCTTTGGCAGAAAATTTACCTGTTATATCTTCTGACCGAAATTTTCGACTTTACGTGCCTCAAATTCAGTTGATTGAAGCATAATTTCCTTTTCATTTTCCCGCCAACTGATATACATTCACCGTGCCACCCGTTTTAGCATTTGCTGTGGTGCGCGTGAGGGTCATGGAGGCATCAGTAAAATCGCTGATAGTGAATTCTATCGTGCCGCTTGTGCCTGTGGGTTGCGGCGTGAGGTTTTTCAAAACGAGTTTGTTGTCTCCCTGCAACTCCCATTGCCCCGTGAAGCGCGTACCGTCAAAATCCGTGAAGACCACCGTGCCGCCGCTTTGCAGTTCGAGTTTGAAATTGGTGTAACCCGGGCGCGTATTGCCCGTTGCTCCCTGCGTAAAAACCACACTGCTCCCTTCTTTTGCCAACGTAACTGTCCAATTTTTAACAATACGCTCCGACATCGGAGTTACTTTGGGCTTGCAGCCAATGACCAGAATTATAGAAACCAGTAAAATGCAAATCGTTTTCATTTGGGTTGATATTTTAGTTAAGTTTGTACAAAATGAAATTATTATGCAAACGACGTATCGTTTAAATGCCCAAGAAATCAGCGATGCATTCCTACAATCCCTCAAAACCCTATTTGCCGGGCAAGAAATAGAGATTATTGTAAAACCCGTGACCGATAACCGCTTGGACGAAACGACGATATTGGCACAAACCACGCTCGCAGACGAATGGGAAAGCCCCGAAGACCAACGTTGGGACAACCTTTTGTAACCAATGACACGTTATCAACAAGGCGACATCGTCGTTGTCAATTTTCCTTTTACGGACGTAAGCCAAACTAAACGCCGTCCGGCACTGGTGATTTCAAACGATTTGGTAAATCAAACGGGCGATTATCTACTTGCTCAAATTACCAGTCAAGTAAAAACGGATGGCCTTTCACTCTCCATTACTACATCGGATTATACCTTTAAACCCTTGCAACTGACTAGTTTTGTACGCATTCATAAGGTATTTTTGCTCAATGAATCTTTGATTATCCGTAAAGAAACTTCTGTAACAGCAAATTTTCTTCAAAGATTGGTGAATGAAATCAATACTTTGCTTCGTTGAACCATGATAGAGCCTCGCAATTTGGATATTATTATTGGCGAAATCAATGATTTAAACCATATCATTGAGCATACTCAAGTTACTTTACAGCAGTTTCCCGACGATAAGCTGTTGCAAATTGCCTTACAACAAGACCTGCATCGTAAAAAGAACCTCGCCAAAGAACTTCACCTAAGTTTGAGCATCTACCTTTATCAGTTTGCATGAAAGTATTTTGTCATCCCGACGACAGGAGGGATCTAAAACCGCTTACTGCTTCACTAATTTCTCCGTAAATACCCTCCCCTCAGCCTCGGCCTGCACTAAGTAGCTCCCCGCCGCCACTGAGCGCATATCCATCGTAGCCTCGTGACGCGTAGCTTTGCCTGCTGACTCCCACGTACGGACACGCCTGCCCGATGCATCAAGCACATAGACGTTAGCCGAAGCCGATTGAGCCAATTGCAGTACAATTTTAGCTTGGTTTATGGTAGGATTGGGCGACACGCGCAGACCAACCTCCTCCGCCAAAGGCTCGTTGGCCAGAATAATGGACACCATCACCGCCGACGAAGTAGCCGTACAACCACCGCCCGTAACGGTAACTGTATAAGACCCTGCTCCGCTAACGGTGTAGCTGTTGTTGGTAGCTCCCGAAATAGCCGCACCATCTTTGGCCCACTGATACGTTTGCCCCGAAGCCGTGGGCACACTCAATACCACCGACTCTCCCGTGAGCAGCGTAGGCGTACGACTCGTACTCACCGTGACATTGGGCGAAGGCTTTTGCATGACGCTATACGCTGCCGACGTACCCGTACAACCCTTGCTATCAGTGACTCCCACGCTGTAACTGCCTGCCGCAGTGGCCGCGTAGGTATTGGTATTGATGCCGACATTGGTTGAATTTTGTTTCCATTGATACGTATAAGGACTTACGCCGCCCGTTGCGTTGGCAGTTAAGGTAGTGTTTTGCCCAGCACAAAAGCTGTTTGTGCCTGTGATGTTGACGGGAAGATTGGTAGTTTGGGTAATATCTACGGAAGCCGACACGGTACAGCCTTCTTTATCAGTAACCTCAATGGTATAAGTACCGGCTTTGGTGACAGCCAAGGTAGCCGCTGTACCGGCATCGGTAGTACCTTGTTTCCATTTGTAGGTGAAAGGGGAAGTAGTGCCGTTGCCCTCACCCGTAATACTCACCGAACTACCTGGACAAAAACTTGTGCCGTTGGGTGTACTGATTTTAGCGGTGTGGGAGCAGAGAGGAAATTTCCAGAGTTCTATTCCTGTTTTTGTATCACTACCGGCATAAAACAAATTGTTTCCCGCGATTCGGAAATAAGGGGCAGATTCACTGTTTGAAATCGTACCTAATTTTATATTGCCATCAGGAGAACCATTACTACGCCAAATATCATAACCATATCCGGTAGAGCTATTAATCAAGAAATATAAAGAACCACCGCTCTGTTCAAAATAAGTGGTAGAAGTAGCGTATCTGTCCTGTAAGGCGAATCCAGTGGATGCTTTCATTACTAATACAGTGCCTTGTGAAGTACCGTCAGTTTTCCAAAGTTCGTTGGCATTGATTGTGAAATAAATCACATTTTCATCTGTTTCGGATTTGAAAAACTTAGAGAAGCTGGTTCCTCCATTATCTACAGTCAGGTCTTTTATCATTGTTGTGCCTGTCTCAGTGCCATCGCTAAACCAGAGTTCTCGACCATTTACACCGTCGTTTGCAGTAAAAATGATACCTTTAGCTACTTTTTGCATACTCTCTTTACAAATGTAAGAATCCTGCAAGGTATATTGAAATATTGAAGTCCCGCCTGGTGCAATATTCTTGACTAAATTAGTACCTTGGACAGTACCATCAGTTTTCCAAAGTTCTCTTCCTGTTTTACCGTCATCATTCATGAAAAAAGCGTAATTTCCTGATGAGACTACTTTATAGACAAACGTATCTCCGAAATCTATTAATCTTAAAGTTCCTTCTTTTGTTGTATTACTAACAGGTTAAACGCACCTAAATGGTGTTGTTTTTAATAATATTGAGCAAGTACTGGTCATTCCAACCTGCTTTTTTACGCCTTTCTTTGATACTATGCTTGTCATTTTGCTGTTGTAA
>NZ_JAIXST010000052.1 GCF_027484545.1 Runella sp.
CATTCCGGATGGTTTTCCTTAAATTTGTTCAATAAGTGAGCGTACATTTTGCGTTGTTTTGGTTGCACAACAACAACACTTCTTTTACCTCACTTATTCATTGTGTACCGTATTATAGTGTAGGGGTTAAACGGGACTGTGCGGTATAAAGTACCAATTTCACATTTTTTACACTTTAACCCCTACACTTTACACTCTTTTTCACTCCGTTTTTAAACTCTTCACCGGATTCATCAACGCAGCTTTAATGGCCTGAAAACTGACAGTCAGAAGTGTAATTAGCAATGCTCCGACGCCCGCCACGGCAAAGATCCACCAGGAGATTTCGGTGCGATAGGTATATTTCTGCAACCATTCCTGTAAGAAATAATAAGCGATAGGAGCCGCAATGATACACGAGATGAGAACCAAAATGACAAAGTCTTTGGAGAGCATTTGCCATAAATTGGTCACTGATGCGCCCAGTACTTTCCGAATGCCGATTTCTTTGGTGCGTTGCTCAGCAATGAAAGACGCCAAACCGAAAATTCCCAGACAACTGATGAAAATGGCGAGAATGGCAAAAAAGGTAGCCAATTGGCCGATGCGTTCTTCATTGTCAAACTTTTTGGCATATTCTCCATCTACGAACTGATATTCAAAAGGTTGGGAAGGGTTAAACTTTTTGAAAACCGTTTCTGCGTTGCTCAATGCTTTTTTCGCACTTGTCAAAGGGTTGATTTTTAAGACAATAACCCCTCCCGGATATGGGTCCAAATAGTAAATGGAAGGTTTTATCTGTTGGTAGGGAGATTGAGTGATCAGGTCTTTCACTACGCCGATTACTTTGTAGGGAGTGCCATACCATTTGATGGACTCGCCTATCGGATTCTTCAAGCCCATAAATTTCGCCGCCGCTTCGTTTAAAATCAGTCTCGTGGAGTCGGTGGAAAATGCTTTGGAGAAATCACGTCCTTCTTTGAAAGACCAACCGATGGTTTTGCCATAGTCAAACGAGATAGCTATTGTATGAAAATCGACGGATAGATTCGGGTCTTTGTCTTTCCATTCAATCGTACTGGTGCTTGAATAATTCTCCGTGGGCGGGCTTCCCGCTTCGGCCATTTCTGAGATTGTTCCTGATTCGGTCAATTCTCTCTTTACGGCGTCAAAATGGGTATGAATTTCGGAAGTGTACATGGGTAGCACAACTAAGCCGTCACTGTCATAACCCATAGGGCGATTTTGCGCGAACTTAATTTGTCGAAACACAATGATGGTACCGATAATCAGTGTAACGGAAACGGTAAACTGTATTGTCACTAACACTTTACGCGGCATGGATGCCCAACGTCCCGCCTTGAAAGTTCCTTTCAGAGTTTTTATGGGTTGAAACGAGGATAAATAAAAGGCCGGATAGCTGCCCGCTACCAATCCACAAAGCAAGCTGAAGCCTAGCCCTGTGAACCAAAACAAAGGGTTGCCCCACGGAATAGACATGGTTTTGTCGGCCACACTATTGAAAAAAGGCAGAATGAGTTGCGCCAAAAGCAAAGCGAAGATAAAGGAGAGGAACCCCATTAAAAGGGATTCAAAAAGGAACTGGTAGACAATTTGGGCACGAACCGAGCCTACCGCTTTGCGAATTCCTACTTCTTTGGCGCGTTTTTCACTGCGAGCCGTGCTCAAATTCATGAAATTGATACAGGCCAACAACAGCATAAACAGACCGCTGATGCCAAACAGCCATACGTATTGGATTTTACCGCCTGTATTTACGCCATTTTTAAAATCAGAGTATAAATGCCATTGGCTCATGGGATGCAGAAAAACCTCTGGTTTTTTCTTGGCCAATTCTTTACTGACCTTATTCAGCTTAGCGTCTTTAATTTTGTGAGAAACGGTGGCTACATCAGCGTTTGGAATGAGTTGAGCATAAATATGAAATGCATTGGGTCGCCATGGGTTTTCCATTGTCCGGACCCATTCATTGTTATTGTAATATAATCGCCACGGGGCTATAAATGCCAGATCGTGAAAATCAGAATTCTGCGGCAAATCCTCATACACTCCCGTTACTTTTACATCCGTTTGGTTGTCCATTTTTATGATTTTATCCAAGGGGTCGGCCTCTCCGAAAAAGGTCTTGGCTACGGATTCAGACAGCAGGATAGAGTTAGGGTTTTTGATGCCGTTTCTTGTGCCTTTCAGCATTTTTAGGGTCAGCATTTCGGTGATTTGAGGTTCAAAATAGGCCCCTTTTTTGCTGAATTTCTTTTCGCCATACGACAGGATACTGTTTGCATCCTGCGCCACTGTCACGTGTTTAAAGTCGCTGCCGTAACTTTTTCTCAGTTCTTCGGCCAACGGAAGCGGCGTATTCGGCCACGTTTGCACTTCGCCGTTGTTGGTCACGTGCTGCATGACTTGTACAATGCGGTCGTAGTTTTGATGGTATTTGTTGAACGATACTTCGTCCCAAATCCAAAGGCTGATGAGTATCGCTACGGCCATGCCGGCCGATAAACCGGCAATGTTGATAAATGAGTAAACCTTGTTTTTGACGAGGTTTCGGAAAGCAATTTTGAAATAATTCCGTAGCATAGTTGGGCTGTCTAAAAAGCTTGTTGGATACTCAGATTTTTTACGTTTTAAAGCAAAAGGACGAATAAAACTCAGGACATTCCACGCGTATTGTCGTCGGGCTATTTTGGGTCCAAACAGCAGCATATGCCGTTGAAACCGCTCTTCTAAATCCCCCGCTATTTCCTCTAAAAGATGAGGTGCGCAGAAGAATTTGAGCAGGCGTTCAGCCCAGCGAGGTGGATTGGCGTTTTTGGGTTTTATGGCCATTTTTTTACATTACAATACCGAATGCGGGCAATGACTGGGGCGCGATGGAATCCCAAAGGCGATTGCGTTGCTCACGCACTTCCTGCAACGTTCTGCTGCCAAGGGCTGTTACGCTGAAAAGTCGCTTGCGTCGCCCGCCGCGCTCGGCGGTGGCGTCGCCCATGTGAGAGGAAAGCATTCCCTTTTCCTCCAGACGATGCAAAGCGGCGTGTACCGCACTGATGCTCACTGCCCGCCCCGTCTGACGGTCGAGTTCGTCGGTGATGGCAACGCCGTATGCACCTTGACCAAGGACGGCAACGGTTAAAAGTACAATTTCCTCAAATTCGCCTAAGTACGTCCGTTTCATAAAAAAGAGATATAATTAACTTTTGTAGAACAAATCCTTTGCCGGTTGCTTAAAAGTGCCTTGGTGGCTGAATTAGACTGTTTTATGGGACAGAGATTGTCCGAAATCGTACACTTTCTGTTCAGTTCTGGACAGAAAGTGTACGATTTCCGGAAGCAACCAGAATAATATTTTTCTATTCGGTAAAAATGGGTGGATAAGTTAAAATGGGTTATTTCTTCTTCGCAGGCAACTCCAGTTCCTTTTCAATGCCCTCTACAATCCGTTGCCGTTCGGCGGCTGATTTGTTGGGTGCGTTCAGCGTCCGCTCATACAGCACTTCTTCACCATTCTTTATATAGCGATAATGGACAAACAGCTGCCTGGATTCAGCACTGTATTTAACTTCTTTGTCAAAAAGCTGATCGGTACCGGTCGTTGTTTGCGTATGTTTATGAGTGCTTTGAGAGGAAACTCCATAAGAATCAGAAGACTCAATGGGTGGAACAGGCGGTATTGGCGGAGTGGGTGGTGTTGGCGGGATAGGCGGCGTAGGGGGCGTAGGGGGTGTTGGAGGAGTAGGTGGTGTTGGCGGCACAGGCATATCAAGGCCCAATGAATCAAGGATGTGAGCTCGCAATTCTTTCCGTTCCGTCATACTTAAATTGGCAACGTCGTAAGTACGGTCAAAATCAATGGGTTTCCCGTCGATGGTACCATGAATACGGATAGACATTGTTTTACCATCGTCGTTGGTGTTGCTGGTAATCGAACGATGTTGGGCAATAGCCAACGAGCTAACGAGGGCTAAGCTGAGAATTGAGATAGTTTTCATGTTTGAGATGGTCTGTTAAATGCAGGATTCAAGTTACAAATGCAACTTCTTGATGGTTAGTTAATTGATTAAAAATTTGATTTGGTGTTTGAAAATCATGTCTTTTTCTTGGCCTGTTATTAAGTTCATTCTCTAC
>NZ_JAIXST010000151.1 GCF_027484545.1 Runella sp.
AAGTAGTTCTAAGTCGAGCTTGGAAGGCAAAAGGAAGGGAGAGTCCATTCTTCAAAATTACAACCCAAACCCTGACTTTCACCAAATGTGACGATGAACCACGTTCACGCCATTTTACAGGATATGCTATGTCAATGAAAAATTTGGAAGAATTATTGGCAACTTTATCGCAATCCCGATAGATATCGGGATCGTTTTCAAAACATCTGTCCAAACTAAAGTGCAGATAAAGAAGCTAAAACCGCATATTGACCAAAGACTGCCAAACGCAAAATGGAATTTTGACCTTGAAGACATCGATAAAATTAACAGACATGGCACTTATTAATCCTTACATTCACTTCAACGGAAATGCCGAAGAAGCATTCACCTTTTACAAATCAGTATTTGGCGGAGAATTTACAAAAATGCTGCGTTACAAAGACCTGTCAAGCCCTGACTATCCGATACCTGAAAATGATGCCAATCGTTTGATGCACATTGCCTTGCCCATTGGCAAAAGTAATTCGTTAATAGGTAGTGACGTTATGGAAATGATGGGATGGGTAACGGAAAACGATAACAGAAACACCATCTCCATCAGTGCAGAGAGTCGTGAAGAAGCTGATAGATTATTCAACGGGCTTTCCGAAGGCGGTGCAGTTGAAATGCCCATTACCGACGGTCCTTTCGGTTCTTACTTTGGAATGTTTGCCGACAAATTTGGTGTTCAATGGATGGTGGACTTTACCCCAAACCGTTAGTCAGAAAGCTAAAGGGCCGAACAAACGGATAATGGCAGACAACAATGGACAACGACTGTTTGAGTTTTTGTTCGCTCAAAAGTAATTTACGTCTCCTCCAGGCGAAGGGGCAAAAGCCATGAAACAGTAAAAGTGAAGGTTGAACCGGTACTGTGAGTACGATTTTTAAAAATTAAACCGTACTCCCAAACTTACCTGCGGATGCAGAAAAAAAGGTTTTGATATTAATTCCACATAAAGGCCTGTTTCTAAAAATAGCGATAGCGGACTGCTGTCAACAAAATATTCGGCTCCAGCTAAACCTGTGCCTCCCAATGAAATCTTATCGTCAGATTCGTTTTGCCCAGGAGCATTTTTCGATTCGAAATAATAGCGTCGAGAGTTGATTTGTCCGCCAAATCCGTAATAAACTCGCACTTGCTCTTTCTTGAATAAAGCTGTATGCCATAGATAGTTAGCACGAAGAGAGAAGCCGGCATTTTGATAATAACCTTTTCCGTATTTACGGTCGCGGCCATAAAACAACCCGTACGTACCCACCGACACATCAAAGGCTTTGTTGTCTCCAAAATATTTTCGTGCGTTGATACCGGAAGGCTCGCCTAATTGAAATCCGATGGCCCAGTTGTTATATTGCGCAAACAAAGGGAAAAGAGAAAAGGCAGAAAGCAAGACGGTTAAAAAAAGCTTATTTTTCATATCAAGTGGGTTTGATTTATCTACATGACAACTCCGGGCGTTGAATCCCTTATTTTTAGGCCAAAATGGCAAACGCTTTCAAGGCGTCTACTAAAATTTTGTTCTCTTCTGCGGTGCCTACCGTTAGACGCAAACAGCCCTCGCAAAGTATCACTTTTGAACGATCTCGAACAATGATTTTTTCTTCTAATAAATACTTCATCACGGGCACGGCATCCTCAAATTGAACCAACAAAAAGTTGGAATCCGAAGGATATATCTTTTGAACTAACGGCAAGGTAGCCAAATTCGTACGCAAACGCTCACGCTCCGCCAAAATATGGCTTACCATGCTGTTCTTGGTTTCCACATGGTCGAGCGCTTCCAACAGCAACTGCTGAGTGGCACCGCTGAGGTTGTAAGGCGGCTTGATTTTGTTCAATACTTTGATGATTTCTTCCGAAGCAAAACATATCCCCAATCGCAAAGAAGCCAATCCCCACGCTTTGGAAAAGGTTTGTAAGACCACCAAATTGGGAAAATGGTCCAATTCAGTAACAAACGAAGGCTCATCGGCAAAATCAATATAAGCCTCATCCACCACAACCAACCCGCTGAAATTGTTCAGGATTTTAATAATCGCGTCTCGTTGCAACAGATTTCCGCTGGGATTATTAGGCGAGCAGACCCAGACGATTTTTGTTTGAGGAGTGATGCCTGCCAATACCTTCTCCGTATCAATCTGAAAGTCAGGGGTGAGCGGTACTCGAACTACAGGCACATCGTTGATATCGGCGCTTACCTGATACATGCCGTAGGTAGGCGGCATGAGCAGCATAGTATCTTTTTGGGGCGTACAGGTAGCACGGACCAACAGGTCAATGGGTTCATCGGAGCCGTTGCCCAGGAAAATCTGCAAAGGACGCACGCCTTTAATGGGGGCAAGTTTTTCTTTGATGGTCCACTGATAGGGGTCCGGATACCGATTCCAATGCTGACCGTTTACGCTTAGATAGGGATTTTCGTTGGCATCCAAAAAGACACCTTCTTTGCCCGTATATTCATCCCGCGCCGAGGAATACGGCACCAAATTTAAAATGTGTGGACGGAGGATTTTAGTTAAATCGAAAGTCATTGTGGTAAAAATTGGGAGAATTCTTTTAATAGAGTGTTGTTCTCTTGAACTATACAAATCTTGAATGCAGTAAAGGCTGATTGAGGACTTAATTTTCTGCGGATTCGTTGCTTTATTTCATTTTTCTCGTATTCCAGATACGTATCATCAAAATAATCACTTAATAGAACTCCAAAATCTCTAATTTCTTCAATTAATTTTTGCCTGATATTAGCCCCTTCTATCTCCTTATGATTGGTAGATCCATTGTATATCATTTGGAGTAACATGACTGTATTTTGAATAATTGGCTCATCAAAACGAGCGGTTATTTTGGCTTCTTCAAAAGGAAATGGTTTTATTTCAAATCGAATCATTTCTAAAATTTTATGCTTTGGATCTGTGCAATTGAGTATTAAGTCAAATTCTTTTTTCGCCAACTTTGTATTATTACAGTGCCCGCTTGACCAAAACAGATTGTTCCAATCAAATTTTAAATCTTTATTGCCTTTGTGCGGCTTAAAATGCTCTATATTAATTGTACTAATCCCCTTTTCTTCGCAGAGATAACATTTGTTGTGAAAATCGTTTTTGAGTCTTAGCTCAACATCATCGCAAGCATAACTGCCATCTTTTTTAGATTTCTCAATTTCTAAGCATTTAGGCTCGGGTTGAGAACGAACAATATTAATCATTAGGCCAATTTTGCTAATTTTATTTGTTGGATTTTAACTTGCAATTCAGGAGCTAAAAATTTAGGTAGTTCTTCAAAATACTTTTCAAGGAAATATAGTTTATCCGATTCATCATCATTTAAAACATCTTTTCCCATCAAGATCTCATATTCAGAAACTTGTCCTTTTAATTTCTCGGAGTATTTATCTTGCTCAAAATAACCTTCAATAATTCCATCTGCTGAATAACCTGACAAATCACTTATCCCTATTTGCTGTTTTTCCAAATCATAAATCACTGCATTATCAATCGAACTCAACACAAAAGGCGAATGTGTAGTAACAATGAATTGAATTTTTGGAAAGAAAGAAGTGAGAAAAGGAAGTATTTTCTTTTGTAAATCTATGTGTAAATGCGTTTCGATTTCGTCGATGAGAACAATACCTTGGAGGTCATACACTTGAGATGATTTATTTTCCATTCTCATAATGAGTTCTGAGACTATATCTAATATTGCAGCATAACCATCAGATAAATCAGTTAAATCAAACGAATCTCGATCTGGCAATTTTATTAGAAAATTGTAATTAAACCCTTTGCGGTCAAAACTCGTTTTTAAATTTGGCTCTCCAAAAATATCTTTCAATAAGTCCTCAAACTTTGTAAACCAAGTATCAATTTGACGAACCTTTTCGTAATCGTTTTCTTCGTGTGCAAATGATTTTTCTGTTCTTAAATAAACTAAGTAATCTAAAAAGATTCTATTTGCTGTTTCATGTTGGTGATAATAATCATTAATATTTATTTTCTTTATGGATTCTGAGCGATGATATTCAGGTTTACGTTTTGCCTTAAAGAAAGCAATAACAAATTCTTCTTTTGTTACTTTTTCTGGAAGTAATTCTACTTTATTGAAATAAAAAAAAGCATCCTCATTATCGTTAATATTAGTGCCGTATTGGATAATATCTTCTATTTTATCTGTATTACCTGAATCTATTTCATTCTGAACAAATTGCAAATTCGATAAATATATTAAATATAAACGTTCATTCAGCGCCTCCAAAATACTCGTCTTTCCACTCCCGTTCTTCCCCGTTAAAATCAAATGCTTACGCTCAGTTTCGGATAATGGAATTTCGAGATTCTCCAAATGGCGAACCTTGTTGATGCGGAGTTTGGTGACAAATATCTCTTCCATAGCGCTATTTATTCAAGTATATTGCAATTTACTACGCTCGTTTGCATTTGCAATGCGAACGCGGCGAGAAGGGCGTTTCAAACGCCCTTCTTAAAATTATTTCAAACTGCTCAAACGCAAACTCACGGCTCGCTTGTGGGCATGGAGAGATTCTGCTTCGGCCATGGCTTCTACCGTGGGACCCAAGGCTTTAAGACCTTCGGGGGTGATGTGTTGCACCGTAATTTTCTTTACAAAACTATCCAACGATACGCCGCTGTACGCCCGAGCGTGGCCGTTGGTCGGCAAGGTGTGATTTGTTCCCGAAGCATAATCGCCGCAGGATTCGGGAGTGTAATTTCCTAAGAAAATAGACCCGGCGTTGATGATTTTTTCACTGATTTCTTCGGCGTTATCTACGCTTAAAATCAAGTGCTCGGCCGCGTATTCGTTCAATAAATCAATGGCTTCGGCTTCATTTTCTACCAAAATGGCCTTGCTGTTTTCAATGGCTTTTCGGGCCAATTCCCTGCGCGGCAGATTTTCCAATTGGGTGGTAAGCGTAATGTTAACCGATGCAATGAATTTTTTGTCCGTCGAAACCAACAGCACTTGGCTATCGGCTCCGTGTTCGGCCTGTGACAATAAATCGGCAGCGACAAACGACGGAATGGCGGTACTGTCGGCATAAATCGCCACTTCCGACGGCCCCGCCGGCATGTCAATGGCGACTCCTTCTTTGGCCAAAAGCATCTTGGCTGCCGTTACGTATTGGTTGCCCGGTCCAAAAATTTTATACACTTTCGGAACGGACTCGGTTCCGTACGCCATGGCCGCAATCGCTTGTGCGCCACCTACTCTGAATAGCTTGGTAACACCCACCAACTGCGCGGCGTACAAAATCGCTGGGTGGTCGCTGGGGGTACAAAGCACAACTTCTTTGCAACCCGCCAACTGTGCCGGGACACCCAACATCAAAACCGTACTGAAAAGCGGTGCGGAACCTCCCGGAATGTATAATCCCACTTTCTCAATCCCCACGCTGCGCCGCCAACAGGTGACACCTGACATCGTTTCCACTTTCTCCACTGGTTGGTACTGGGTTTCGTGAAATTTACGAATATTGGCATACGCCTGCCGAATGGCTGCTTTCAGTTCTTCTGTCAATTTGGATTCTGCGGCCTCTACAACTGCTTTTGGCATCGAAATCTCAACGAGTTCGGTTTTGTCAAATTTCAACGCAAGTGCTCGCAATGCAGCATCTCCTTCTTTTTGCACTTTGGCAAGAATAGGAGCGACGTCTTTTTCGATGTTTGCAATGCTTTGCGTAGGTCGAGCCAGTAATTTTGGCCATTCACTGCGACTGGGGTAGGGTATAATTTGCATAATTAGCTTAAAAGAGACCTAATTCTTTTTTCATTTCTTCGTGAGAAACCCATTCCTTATTCTCCCGTTTTACCTTTTGTAAGTAAAGAAAATCCGTCAAATCTTCCACTGAATCAAAACCTCGAAGTAACTCTTCTAACGAAGCATAATCTTTGTAGGAAATAACCGCGAATTTAGGTTGATCATCCTCTTTTATGATTTGGGCTTGTAGTGTCATTGGTATATGTCTTTACGATGTCCAACATCTATCACATCAATAATTTTAAGTGTATCTTCCCTATCAAATAATACCCGATAGTTTCCAACTCTTAAACGATAACTGGATACAAAGTTATGAAGTGTTTTAACATTTGTTTTTAACTCAGGGGCTTCGGCAAGCTGCTCAATGGCCTCAATAATGCTCAAAACATCGGACTTAGGAAAATCCTTCAAACTTTTTACTGCTTTTTTTGTATACCTGATCCGGTAAGCCATACCTAAAGTATCAATAAATCATCTTCTCAATCGGAATCACCAAAATTCCTTCGGCACCGGCTTCGCGGATTTTTTCAATATTGGTCCAAAAATCATTTTCATTGATGACCGAATGAAGCGATACCCAACCTTCCGTTACCAAAGGTAACACGGTCGGTGCTTTCATGCCGGGAATGTATTGCATGATTTTTTCAACCGCATCGGCAGGGCAATTGAGCAGGATGTATTTGTTGTTTTGGGCTGCCTGCACCGCTTTGATGCGGAACATGACTTTGTCGAGCAACACTGCTTTTTCTTCGCTCAAATTGGGAGCAGCTATCAAGATAGCTTCCGAGCGATAAATCACTTCCACTTCTTTCAATCCATTGCTCAACAGCGTACTTCCCGAACTGACAATGTCACAAACGGCATCGGCCAATCCAATACTGGGAGCGATTTCGACTGAGCCGCTGATTTCGTGAATATCGGCTTCTACGCCGTTCTCTTTTAGGTAATTGCCCAAAATGCGCGGATAGGAAGTAGCGATGCCGCGACCATGAAGGTCCTGTACGCCATTCCATTGGGTGCCACGAGGAATAGCCAACGACAAGCGGCACTTTGAAAACCCTAATTTATGCACGACAGTCACTTCACGACCCGTTTCTACGTACACATTTTCGCCCACGATTCCCAAGTCGGCCACGCCGTCTTCTACGTAGCCCGGAATGTCGTCATCGCGTAAGAATAAAAATTCGGCGGGGAAATTGGCGGAAATAGATTTTAGTTTACCGGAAGAACTGCTGTCAAATTGAATACCGCATTCTTTGAATAATTTGATGGAATCATCGCTGAGACGTCCTGATTTTTGAATGGCAATGCGTAACATGAATTTGGAGTGAGGGGTGAAAAGTGAGTAGTGACACTGAGTCACTGCACGCTTAAAAGTATAAGTAAGTTTAATGAAAACGCATGAGCTGCATCAGTAAATCACGCGAAGGAAAAGTATCTACGCTCGCCCGCAGGCGTGATGGTGGTGATGTCGAAAAAAAGCGTAGTTCTGTGTTTTCACGAAGAATTGTACAAATTGATGCTGCAAATGTAGGGGAGCCACGCAGGATTGTCAAGGATTTGTACAAAAAAAGCAGAATTTACCCTAAAACAACCCCCAAATTCAGTTTTTGGGCTTTTCGGACCAGATAGCTTGCTACGGCTAAATCCTGAGCGGCATTGCCGACGGATTTAAAAACTGTTATTTCACCCGAAGAGGCACGTCCTGGTTTTGTTCCCAATACAATTTCTCCCAATTCAGCAAAAATAGAATCAGCTTCAAAAAGCCCTTCCTGAATGGGTAAAACTACATCGCCTGCTTCGGCTAACGCAGCGCTCCGTTGGTCAACTACTATTTTAGCGCTTTGCATGGTAAGTCCTGGAATTTCGCGGGCATCCGAACGATAAGAGCCAACGCCGTTGATATGAACGCCTTTTTTTAGGTATTGATGTTCAAAAACGGGAACGTTGGAGGTAGTAGCCGTGCAAATAATGTCGGCTTCGAGCAGTTGTTTGGGCTGAGAGGCAGCTTCCACGTTAATGCCCAATGTATTTTGCATTTCGATACAAAATGCCTCGGCCTTGGCCGTATTTTTTCCAAAAACCAATACTTTTTCCAGCGAACGAACTGCCGCGACTCCTTTTACTTGAGTTCGTGCCTGCGCACCGGTTCCAAAAACAGCCAGAACACTTGCGTCTTTTCGTGCCAACAAATCAGTTGCTAATCCGGACGCAGCGCCCGTCCGCAAAGCCGTTAAGTATTCTGCATCCAAGAGTGCCAACGGTTGCCCGTTTGTTCCGTCCATGATTAGCATCAGCCCGTGAATCAATGGAAGGTTTTGGATAGGGTTATCTCGAAAAATAGTCACCATTTTCAAACCCACCGCTTCTGTGGATGGCAGGTACACTGGCATAAACAAGGTTTGGGCATTTTGCTCCGGTTGCGGCAAATTGACCCGCAAAGGCACCACCGCCTCCCCCGACGAAAGACTCCGAAAAGCATCTTTCATCAGTTCGATGGCTTCCGACATGGTAAGAGCTTCTTCAACAACTTGGCGAGAGAAATAACGGAGAGTTTCCATTGGATAGAACACTGATTTTTAAGATTCTTATGATTGGTTAAGCCGTTACCTCAGAAAAAATCCCTTTCCCAACTCGTCGTCGGGGTCGAGTAAAAAAGTGTTTTTCCCACAAATATGGGCATTGCCTTCTACTTCGGGAACGATGGCTTCGTGTGGACCAAACGTAGTTATTGATTTGACCGAAGCTACGAATTTACTGCCAACAATACTCTCAATCACCATCGGTTGCCCCACCGCTAATTCTCCGCGTGCATGATGCAACGCTACCCGCCCGCTTACGCCCGTTCCTGTGGGGCTTCGGTCCACTTCGCCGTCGGCAAAAATGCAGACATTACGGCTGTCAGTGCCTTCAGAATGTCCTTTACCGTAAAATATAGTTCCGTAAAGAAAACTTAAATCCGGCTCAAACGGATGAACAATTTCAAATTGCTCCATAACCGCGTTTTTGATGGCCATTCCTTTTTCAATCAACGTGCGGTAATCGGCCATGGTCATCCCAATTCCTAATTTATTCGCATCCACGTAAGCATAAAAAGCCCCGCCGTAGACCACATCAAACAGCACATCTCCCAAGCCTTCTACAAATAGGATTTGGTCTTTGAGCAGTACAAATGAAGGAACATTTTCAAATTTGACGGATTGAACACAGCCGTTATTGATGTTGGCGAATGCTGTAATTAAACCGGCAGGTGCATCAATCCGGACTGTAGTGACGGGTTCCATTGGCTGAATCAAACCTAATTCAACGGCTACTTTGGTAACTGCGATAATTCCGTGACCACACATGGAGCTGTAGCCTTCATTATGCAGGAAAATGACCCCAAAATCTGCGTTTTCGGTCACGGGTTCGGTAAGGATACAACCGTACATATCGGCATGACCGCGCGGCTCCCACATCAACGCTTTCCGCAGGTAATCAAGGTTGTTTTTCAAGAAAGCGCGACGTTCCAAAATTGTTTTTCCTTCAATAACGGGCAGCCCACTCGTAATAATTCGCAAAGGTTCGCCGCCCGTGTGAGCATCAATCGCGGTGATTTGGAGCCAATGAGGAGGTGGATTCCAAAGATTTAGGGAAGCGAGGCGTTCAGAAAAAGAAATCATAAAAATAATCCTGTGTTGTACTATTTTTGAAAGTGAGTCGAAATAACTAAATTTCGGACACTTTCCTAAAAAACGTACAAGATGAAAATAGGTATTTTACCATTTAGCGTATTCATAACTCTTTTAATAAGCTATCAGTCAATGGCTCAATATGGGGGCTACGGCGGTGGCTATGGCGGCTACGGTGGTGGATACGGTCGTAACAGTGCGATGAACCAACTCCCTCAAACACCCAAAAAGCCACCTACCTCTGATCAAATTGCGGAAGAACAAACCAAGTGGATGAACAAAAAATTGAAGCTTACGGAAGATCAGGCAATATCCATAGAAATGGCCAATTTGGACCATGCTTTACAGTTGAGCGATTACCAAGAGGCATTTATGAAAACCCACGCTAACATACGCCCGACACCGCAGGAAATTCAACAGATCAGAACGACCGTTGATAAATGGCAGGCAGACAAAGACGCTAAATTTCAGACCATTCTGACTCCTGAACAGTGGGAAATTTACCAAAAGAAAAAGAAAGGGATGCCCCATACGACTCAATAAAGGCCTGATTTACGTAAACCGCAATGGATTAAAAGCATTGATATTCATTGCGGGGATTTTACCGGTCACTACCTCTGAAACGAGTTTACCCGTGGCTGGCCCCAGACTGACTCCCATCATGCCGTGTCCCGTGGCGAGAGTGACGTTATCAAACCCTTTGACCCTTCCAATGTAGGGCAGGCCGTCGGGAGAACAGGGGCGCAGGCCGCTCCATACTTTTTCTTTTTCAGGCAGAGCCACTTCGATTTCGGGGTAATAATTGTTAATGCCCTGCACTATCCCCCTGACCCGGTTCATGTTGACGGTCAAATCCGTTCCGGCCACTTCCAGCGTACCGGCAAAGCGCAAATCACCACCCATAGGAGTAGCGGTGGCACGCGCTTCGAGCATAATGGCAGGGACTTCAATGTTGTTTTTTACGTTTTTAAGCATAAAACTGTACCCTTTTCCTCCCTGTAAAGGCAACGAAATGCCCAGTTTCTCCGTTAAAATCGGAGACCAGGCACCGGCAGCAATGATAAGTTCTTCGGTTTCATGTTTGCTGTTTGCCGTTTGAACCGCCGTTATTTTATTACCTTTTCTCTCAAAGCCAATGACTTCTTCGTTTTCCAGTACGTTGACACCTTGCTTTTTTAAGTAAGCCAACAGGTTTTTAATCAACAAATTAGGAGTAATATGAGCATCGCCAGGGTAATACACGCCTCCTCTTACATCTACGCGTATGTGAGGTTCGAGGGCTTGTACCTGTTGGCCGTTCAGAATTTCTGCAACTACGCCCGCACGGTTAGCCAAATGAGCTTCTTCGGCCATTTCGTGTTCGGTGTCGGCATTTTTATACAGCATCAACAATCCGCGCTCGTGCCAGCCAAAATCGACCTCTCCCGAGGCTGCTAATTCTTGAAACAACGTTTTACTCAACAGACTGATGTCCCGTAAAATAGGAATGGAGCGCTGTACGTGTTCTTCGGTCGAATGTTTCCAAAACAACATCCCCCAACGCATCAAATCTAAACTCAATCGTGGTTTTACGTAAAATGGACTGGTGGATTTGAGCATCCATTGTAGGCCTTTGGAAATCATTCCTGGTTGAGCCAAGGGTACGATGTGGCTCGGAACAATCATCCCCGCGTTTCCAAAAGAACAGCCGTCAGAAAAATTGCCTTGTTCAATAATAGTGACCTGATGCCCTGCTTTTTGAAGGTAATAAGCCGAAAACAGGCCGCTTACGCCACCTCCGATGATTGTAACTGAGTTCATTCTTTTTGTTAGTTGGGATGTCGAATTTTCGGGGTCAAAGTTACAACGCTCCTCGGGAGTTTCGGTAGGCTATTTTTGATGAATTTTGATAAAATATTGACTTATCCTAAAGGAGTTATTTTATAAAATTGCTTGCCTTGTTCAGATTTGTCGTATTTTTTGCTAAACAGGGCAACAGATTTCCGATTGTCATTGAAAAAACGAAACCGTATCTCGACGCTGTTAAAGTAGTTTCCAACGATAAAGAATTGCCCATTCGAGTTGTTTTGGATGTTAGAGCAGGTCATGCGTTGATGTTGAACACCTCCATCAATAATTTACAACTTCCCCAAAAAGTAGTAAAAGCACAGTTGGGCGTAGGATTGGCAGGGGTTATTAACGGCCACATTGGGCGTGTGCCTAAAGTGCGCATTGGTAATTATGAACTGACCGACGTACTGACCACTTTTTCCGACAGCAGTGCATTTGGGGTGAAAATCACCGATCAATTTCCCCAAAGAGACAGCAATTTAGGAGGGGAGTTGTTGAGCCGTTTTAAGGTGACTTTCAATTACGAAGCGGGCTATATCGTCTTAAAACCTAACAAAAGACGATTTAAAGATGCTTTTGAACACGATATGAGCGGAATGGACGTGCGAGCTAAGGGAAATGGTTTTCGGCAATATTTTGTGGCCAATGTGGTCGAAAATTCACCGGCGTTTCTGGCAGGGTTGCAGGAAGGGGATGAGTTGCTTTTTATCAACAATGAATCGGTGGAAGAACTCGCGCTGTCAGAACTGTATCAACGGTTTCAGCGCAAAGAAGGAAAAGAAATGCACGTGGTTGTGCGCAGTAACGGGCGGTTGGTATCGGCCGATTTTGTGTTGAAACGTTTTATTTGAAAATCAATGGAAAGAAACCCTTAACGCATTAAATACACGGTTCCTCGTTTTTTATCTGTTTTGCCATTTAAATAACGCAATCCAATCAAGAACGAGTAAGGGCCATCTGCGGCTATTTTATCCTCGTACATACCGTCCCAAAGGGGAGTATCCACTGACATATCTTTGCCGGAATGAATTGGCTCACCCCATCTGTTGAATACAATAAATTGCTCAATTCGCTCTAAACAGCCGCAAAAAACTTTGAAAGTGTCGTTTTGTTTATCTCCATTTGGTGTAAAAACGTCCGGAAAGAAAAATGGGCAAGGTTTTACCGTCACTTTAATCGGAATACTCCTCTCGCATGACGTACCCTTATTGTAGGTAATGGTATAAGTAATATCATCCAGTGGTTTTACCATGATATCGGGGCAATTTATACACCCCACAGTAGGCAACCAATCATACGAAAAATCACCTGCGACGTTGGGCTTCCCGGTCAGCAAAACACTATCTCCCAACATCAAAGAATATTGGGTCTTTTTGATGAATTCTTTATCGGGAAGTGGTTCAAAAACTGTGAGATGAACGGTAACAAGGCTATCACAATCACGGGGACGCTTGACTCCTACGAGATGTACTCCACTTTTCTTCAAAGCTGTATTACCAACCATGAGGCTGTCTCCTTGGCAAATGGATTTTGAGATACCTATTCTTGGTAAAAGGCGTACACTAAGGTCAATTGTCGTAACACTGTCACAAAGGTTTGCTCGTTTTATTCGCCTTGTATAGACCCCTCCGTGCTTTATTGCTGTATCGCCCAGCATGTAAGTTTCTTCTTCACACATCGTTACCTTAGCGGCATATCGCGTGAGTGCTACAACCATTAGCGTAGTATTCACAATGCTGTCACATTGGTTTATCCTTTTTAAGGTATCACTGTAAACCCCTGATTTGTTGTAGGTACGGCTTCCTACTTTCACTACATCTCCTTCACATATCGTTAATTTTTGGTTTAAGAGTCCTCTTGAGTTTACTTTTAGGTGAACCGTAACGATAGAATCACAGTAACCCGCACGGGGTATCCTTACGTAGGTGGTTTCGCTTTTTGTCGCCCTGATTGTTTGTCCTGAAAGCTTTAAAATATCGCCTTCGCAAGCGGTAAAAGGATAAGACACCACTTGCACATCCGTAGCAGGGTTGAACTCAAACCGTATTTCGCAATTTTCGTCTAAGCTTGAAAAAGGCTTTACCTTCACAAATACCGCACTATTTTTATTGAATTTAGTCTTGATTTGGTTAGTCTTTTGGCCATTAAACCACTCATAAGCAGCAAAACCATCGGGCGCTTTGAGGATGATGGTAGAATCTTCCTGACAATATACTCCCGTTCTGATTTCTGACTTGATGAGCTCCGCGTCAAAATAGGCATAGCCCCAATGCCCACCTTCTGTACAGTCTTGCGCACGGATGGAAATGGTAATTTTTTTGCCAATATATTGGCGCAAATCAATGCTGCCTGTAGTCCAGTCTCGATAAATAAGGTTACTTTTTTCTTTAAATCCCGGGATTCCGCGCCCCGCAGCTACTTCATAAAATCCGCAGGGAGCCTTCTCTCCATCTATCTGTACAAGAATCGAAAAAGCAGGTTGTTTGAAAGTAGGATGACCGGGGTCTTGCAACACAACGGCAAACTTGTACTGAAAAAGGCTTTTTTCCTGCGTAGCAACAAATGTGGTACTGATCTTATCATAATAAGAACCCGTTGAAGAGTTTCCGATACGGGCTGAATAGCTACTCCCGGCCGCCACCGTGGCAATGCCAACTCTGGGATCCGGTCCGTCTGCCGCAGAAGTGATTTTATGCCCCATATTAAGCGTACCTGCTCTTTCATTACGAAACAGCGTTACAAATCCATTTTCATGCACATTTCCATATGATAAAGTCCATCCTTCAAATGTACCGCGTTCAAAACCGATGTTGTCTTGAGCCAGTGCGGCACACGAGGTCAAAACTGTCAAGAGCCAAGGAAGCGTTTTCATACGTAATTAGTTAAATTCCAACACAATGATAAAGCCAAGAGCGTACTTCAAAGGGCTTTTTCTTAGGACTGATTAAATTGGAGTCCTAAGTTTTTTAATTTCGTGGATAGCGGGTCATATGGCACGTGTCAGTATATCCAGAAAACCAAACCAGCCATTTACCTTCGTATTTTACAAAAGTTCCCAGATTAATTTTACTGGAAAATTCTTTGTTTTGATAGGTGAATTCCACAAAAACAGCAGGAATTGTCTTTGAAGGATCCACTTTGCTCCCGCCCATTGGCCTGAGATTGTAGGTCATTAGACCATACAGTAGGGAAGACCAGTTAGAAATTCCCTGTTGAGACAAACATTCACGGTGTTGGTCAAAACGCAGTAGCGATAAATAATCCTCTTCTACCCCATTGTCAGGGTGCATACAACGCATCCATGTCTTTTTATCATTATTCTTGAGGGCTTGCAACAGAATTTTTGCCAGTTCTTCAGGCGAGTTCGCTCCTAACAGACTCCCGCTTCTTACATAAGAAATGTTCTCGTTTTCATCGTCGTTCTCTTTCCCTTGAGTCTTTCTTTCAAGTGCAGTTTTTGACGCGTAAGAAACCCAATCGCCAAATCTTGGAGGCATCGTATATCTATCATTACTTTTAAAATCTGGACTTTCAGAAAATAAGAAGACCTGATTGTTATCTAAAATGCCTACATAAAGTATATCAGACTTGTGGTCAATTAACAACGCGGATTCATATCCTTCGCAGTTCTTTGTACGACAGGCGCTAATAAAAGTGTAATCATTTTCGGTCCGAATAGGTGTTTCCTTTTGAAAGTAACTCACAAACTTTTTAAATAATGATTCTCCAATCAGCCTTTTGATTCGTACAGGCAAGGAATATTTTTCCAATAAGCCGACTTCAGCGGGATATTTATTTTGATACCGTTCAATATAAGATAGCTTCTCACCCACAGGATTTATACTCGCTGTGGGTTCTTTAGTTTGAAAAACAGAGGGTGTTACAACTTGTTTGAACAAACCGCTATATTCTGCATTAATTAGGTGTTTAATCAGAGTATAGGGGATTTTAATACTCCATATTCCTTCCGAAAAAGATTTGGCTTCGTAGTTATTATAAATAAAATCAAGCGAGTTGTTGATCGTAGTAAAGTTGAGTGCCAATTCAAAGCGACATTTGTCAAACAGATAATTGTTGCAAAGCGAAGCGGTAGGGCTTAGTTTTTCGGTTTGGCGAAATACGCGTTCGGCGACTTGACGCAGTTCAGCATGACCACCTGCTATCAGAATCTCTTCCAATTTCAAGAATTGTTGACTGTTACGGTCATAAATGTGGTAAACTTCTCCATATTGAGCATGAGCAGCCCCGTCGTTGTCTTCGCTCCAATCAGCTTTAAAAAAAACAAATCGCGCATTTTGCCTGATGACTTTGATAGTGAGCGAGTAGCCTTGATTAAAACCTGATAATCCAAAATCTTCACCTTTGTAGTCAGAGGGGGTGTGTTCTGCCATATAAGCATCCGCTGCCGCTTCAAAAGATGTTTTTTTGATAAATTTATTTCTCAAAATGGCATTCAATCGCTCATCGTTAAACACGGGATATTCATAACTTACCGTGACAGCCCCTAATCCCTTTCCCGCTTTTTTGCTTTTTAGTTTGTGTTCCCGCTCCGCTTTGCGCATGGTGTAGGTAAGACCATTTGTAGTAGTAGCGGGAGTAGGCGGCAAAGAGCGGGTACTTGCTTTTTCCACTTCCACCAATTGCGTTTTTTTACCAATACTTTGGGTTGTACTGGTGGCTTCTATCTTAATTTTACTCAACTCTGCTACCCCTTCGAGAATAGATAAAGTATCAACGTGAATGGCTTCGTTACTCCTGTCTTGGCCGGTAGCAACCCGTAAATTCAACTCAAATCGCACCAAGTATTTCCCCGTTGCGCTTTTTCCTTGCACGGGTGCGGCCAATAGTGCCTGCTTGATGGATTGGTCAAACCCTAACTCACGGTAGCCGCAGGCCGCCTCTACTTTTGTCACTTTGCCGTCGGGGCTTACTTCAAAAAAAGCGTGGGCTCGGTCAGATACACCTTGCTGAATCGCCGCCTCGGGATAGCGTACGTTTTCGAGCAGGTATTTGCGGAAAGCATAATCGGTTTTGAGGGATTGACCAATTGCTTCAGAAAATAATAAAAGCAATAGGGCTAAAACAAGTACTGGTTTCATAAGATATTCTCTTAGAATTTATAAGAGTGCAATTATTATGATTGCAAAAATTGCGGTAATGAGAAGTGTGACAAAACCTAAGGCAATGCCTGTAATAGACCATCCCCGACCTGTGCCATTACCTTCACTTACCTGTTTTTTTCCAATAAATCCAAGAATGATGGAAGCTGCGGCGAATAAAATGCCAAGCACGATTGTTAACAAAAAAAGAACTACGCTCAAAATCCCAAAAATTCCTGCGAGTAACGCCATCGTGTTGACAGAGTCTCATTGAAGACGTTTTCCAGTAGTGGCTTTTTGTATCTTTCTGGCAATAATCTTCTTTGCTGTTTTTTCTTTGAAGGAAGGTTTTTTATTGATTTTGGGTTCTGTTTTTATTGCTTCCGGATAGTAAGCTGGTTGATTAGCAGAAGTGAAAGCGACTGGAACATTCTCTGTACTGCTTGCTATAAGTACAGGGGTATCATACTCAGCGTTTTTTTGATCATTTTTGGCATAAGTTACCTGTTTTTCTGGTAATGAAGCCTTTGCATTCACATAATGAAAGGTCGGAGCAGGAATTTGTTTCACGTAGTTGTGCTTTTGACAGCCAAATAGTAAAAGAAATACACCGATGGAAAGTGTTTGTAAATTTTTCACAACTTTAGGTTTAAAATTAAGTAAATGGTTGATTTTTAGCTATTTGTAGAATTCGACTGTTACTTCACATTGTTACGCAGTGAAAAATCATAGAGTTTCAACGACGAGGTGAATTCGCTTCCTTTGTTGTAGAAAAACGCGTATTCTCCCGCTGCAATTTCCTGATCGAAATAAATCTTATAGAGCGTATTGCTGATTTTTTTGAATCGAAACGGCACTGTCCCTTCCGAAAAACCCGAAGAACTGCTTACAGACGTTTCGCGGCCAATCACAAACTCGCGCCCACGGTTGTTAGGCTTGACGCGCATCAGCGTGAAGTCATTGGGACTGGCTACCCCGTCAAAGATAGATTCTGCCACTTCGTTCATATTTTTGCGCGTTGTGCCGCTAAACACAAAATAAAACACCGGGCGGTTGTCTTCAATGATAAAATTGGCGCTCGGATTCGCTAACCCTACGCGTTGCGAAGTTCCTGACAGCCCTTTGGTAGCGGAATTGGCCACCGCTTCACCTAATCCCCCCGATTTGGTTTGATTGGTGGTGGTAGGCTCCAGTTCTTCGTATTTAGGTAGATTGTTTTTGTACTCTTCATAATAAAGACCGGGGTCGCCAAACTTCCCACGGACAGGCACGGGAAAATCAGGGTGTGGGGCGAGTACTCCTGCAATCAGGTTCGGATTGTTGCTTTGCAGCGTAGCCCGTTTGGGGACCATCATCACTTTTACTAACTGATCAGGTACTTTGGCCGTTTTAAGACCAATGAGGGCTTCCGTCGTCAGGCTAAAGTCTGATTCTGAATACTGGATTTTTTTGGTAATCACCTCCCGCGACACCCCTCCTAAGTGCAGATCAATGATGTCTTGATTGCGCAAAATGGGTAACGGGGAGGAGGCCAGCATCATCGCATCAACCACTGCATCGGGCACTCGCGATTTTGTCAAATCAATGATACCCTTCGTAGTCATGTCAAAGCGAGCGGGGCTGAATTTGATTTTGTCTAAAATCAAATCGCGCGAAATTTTGGCCGTTACCATTGAAATTACGCTCTGGTTGTTGATGGTTTCCTGTGCGGTAGCAGTGAAAACAGACAAAGCGAAAAGAAGTAAAAAAACAGGCAGTTTCATAATAAAAAGAATGGTTAGGTGATATGTTTTAGGGTCGAAAATCAGAAATCGAAGAACGGTATCAGTCGGGCACTTTCTTGGTATTGTTGGCAATACTGACCAGGGCGCGCAGCATTTCGGCCAAAAAGCGGGTAAAAATAATGATGGCAAAACCTACGAGTGGCCACACAAAAATGAATAAAAAGCTACCGCCCGTCAGAAAACCGATGCCCATACTGCGGCCTAAATAATTACTTTCACTACCGAGTAAAACAGCAGTGATGATTGAAATCCCCGTACCGGCGATAGCAATGTAAGTACCCGTTGATTCGCCGGCGGTCTGGATATAGTGGGAAAACACGGGGGTAGCTATAAAGTCATCGCCTTGAAGGGTGGTAGCCAACACTTTGTCTTTTCTATCCCACCAAAGTTGAAAGATGATCCATGAAGTGAAAGACATGAGTGCCAATACGAGCAAAAAAGCAAGGGTAAACTTGAACGGCATATCGAAAATGTTATTTTTTAAGCCAACAAAAAGCAGTACCACCGGCAACAGTAATATGGAAATGGCATTGAGGGCATAGAACCAGTAAAAAGGCTTTCTGAAAAAATTCCCGCTGTCAATATAATCAAGATATGGCCGGATGAAATGAAAGAAAAAAGAGTGTTTCGTTTCAGTCGTTTCCATTAAGTTTTCGATGGACTCGCCCGCTTGCTGAAAACCCTCCGGCGAGATGTTTAACTGACTGACTGTGGCTTTGAGTTGGAAGGCCGTTTCCTTTAGGCCGGAGGCCGCATCCTGTAAATTGGAAAAATCGGGCATTTGCGCCGATAACGCCACGCGGTTCTGTCGTACTTCATGCGGATGAAGAAGCACTAAATAGGCCAAGGCCAATAAGGACAAAAGGTGCAGATAAAAGCCGAATTTGATAAAGTCAAAAACCCCCGGCGCAGGCGGTAGCGGCGGGGCAGCCGAAGGAATCAGTTGGCCGAGTGTACCGGATGTGGTTTTGAGGGCTGTCTCCAGTTTTGAAACGGCGGAAAATAAACTGTCATCTCCCAAAAAACCAATGAGTGATAGACCCAACAGAGCCACAAATGTCCACAAAGCCGCGTTCCAGGGAAGCCCTAACGCAAACACCACCATCAGAATAACAGCCCCTGCCATGTGCAGTATTCCTAAATCAGCATTTGCCAGTTTAAATTGGGTCATGGGAACGGAGAAACCGGCCATACCGGAATAATTCAAATCACCGTAGGGAATAAACAAACTGACCAGCAACAGCACCGAGGCAATCACGCCCGGTAGGTTGTGAATGAATTTGGTGGTAGCATATCCCTGATTTTTCGGCGGTGAGTCAAAAGGATGCGGGCGTAGTGATTCTGCGGAAGGAACAGAAACCGTAGGAGGGGCTGTTCCAATTACCACAATTTCTTTGGCCGAATTGCCCTGCGCCAAAAAATCAATTTCCTGTCCAATAGCGGGGACTATGCCGCCAAAACAATCCGCTTTGGAAAAATAGTAGCGATTGTTGTCGGCACCCCGGATAAATCCGGCATCTTGGGTGGGGTCATAAAAGAGGAGTGTTCCCTGCATGGTTCGAGGTTTAAAGAATAAATTATCCTTTGGTAATGACCATTTCAACGCGTCGATTGCGCTCGCAGGGGCTGGGGCACACCAAGCGCGTGTCGCCGTAGCCTTTCACCTCAATGCGTGTTCCGCTGATACCTTTTACTATCAAATATTCCCGCACGGCATTGACCCGCTCGCGGGAAAGTTGCAGGTTTTTAGCAGCATCGCCGATTTTGTCGGTATGCCCTTCCAGAAGAATAGACACGTTGGGGTTTTGGCGCATCCATTGGACGACTTCGTCCAGTTCGGCGTTGGATTGCGGGAGTAAGTCGGCTTTGGTCAGTTCAAAATAAACCGATAGATTGATGGGGATATTGAGTGACCTACCGGCAAATTTGCCGCTCTCAGGAGCAGATTGCTGTACCGGCGGCGGATTAGGGGCAGGTTTGGGAGCGGGCGGACTTGAACGGGTCGTAGGCGATGTGCGACGGGGTGCGCGTGCTCGTTTGGTGCTTCCCAGCAGATTAAATCCTAACCGGGCGGTGAGATTGAAAACCGCATTGCTATAGCTTACCCTATTTTCGCCGACAATGCGATTATTGGACACGAATGTATGCAGCTCGCTGAAAATGATCGGATTAATAATAGGCAAGTGGACAGACAAGGATAACTCTAGGGGAAACTGCTCAGCTGTTATACCAATCTCGGGAGTAATCAACCAATTATAGGGAGGAACATTATCGGACATTTTAATAATGGTACCGCTGCCATTATCTATATATCGAATCTCGGAACGGTCGGGCAGTGAAACAGAATTAGTACCTCGTAAATATCGAAATCGTTGTGTCCTAATCGCACCCACTCTTACAAATAATTGCATAGTACTCGTTCGTTCTACATTCCAATAACGCCCCACAGAAGCACTCACCCCCGTAGAACGCAGGTGCCGGCGGATGCTCGGTGTACAGGCCACCGGAATATAAAAGTTTCGGTTGGAAGGGTAGTTGAGCGTAAAGGTCTGGGCCTGTATCGATGCGTTGACAAATAACATCCAACCGGCCGTTTGATAACGATTGGACAAGCGATACATCAGCCCTGCGCCATAATGATTATTGACTCCCTTACAATCTACCAAGTTGCCTCTACTGTCATAACATTCAGGGTCTTCGATATTCTCCGGAATCAGGGTATAGCCCCCCCCAATGACTCGCACCTGCGGTAGGCTGAGGGTGTTGTTTACGCCATACATCCCCAAAACAGAGAACATCCCCCGCCGTGGAACGGTCGTTTGACCGTAAGTGAGCAGCGAATGAAGCAATAGTAAGGTAAATGTGAGTTTGCGGTTCATGGGTAAAGGTTATTTCTTCTTATACATATACACATCACAAGTGGGCTTATATTTAAAACCTACAGCCTCATACGCTTCGTGGGTGAAGACATCTAATATGGCATGAGCGCGGGGATCTTCATCCGGATTTTTGTAATCGTACGTCCCCATCGTATTGTCACCGTAGGTATTTATCAACTTCTTGGTAGTACGACTGTAAGCACATTGAGAATTTTTGACATCATCACTTTTACCTCTGAACAAATAATGACCTCCATGAAAACAATCAGCGGTAAATGCATTTTCCAAAAAACCATAGTCCCACACATTTCCTTCTTCATCTTTTACCTCTCCTTTTTTAATCGTTGGCACTTCAGGCATTACTTCCGGGCAGCGGTTACAGTAGTTTCGATCTTCATGTTGCTTGCGACTCATTGTAACGATATTAACCAAAAAATGGCCTGTGTTGTCAGAAGGGTTTTGGTCATTAATTTCAAACTCAATGATACCATCTCGGTCAGCAATGAAATAATTTCCATATTCTTCATCCAGATTGTAATTATCAATAACTGCTTGAGTCCCACTGCACTTTTTGCCATTGGACATTAAACTATAATTGTCAGCAGCAATAAGCCTTCCGTTAAACCGCATCAGCAGTTGGCCAAACCGATAATCAGCGTACTTCTTCCAAGCTGAAGTGTAGGTAAAATAGACACTTCCCGGATCGCTTAATACTTTCGTGATATCAAACCCCTTATTTGTTCCATTACCATTCACTGAAGTGCCGTGTTTTTTGTCAACCAATACCAAACTTTCTGTCCCAAAAAATACAAACTCACCTGCCTTTACACGAATACTGGTAGTAAACTTACCATCAAGATTTGCCGCTATCAGTCGGGATGTGTTTAAATCGTTTAATGTTATTGTATCACACCCACCCGTACAGCCCTCCTCCGGGCAATCCACTTGAATATCCCAGAGCGTTTCACCTTCGCAGCCCGACATATAAATCTCCAATTCACGGCTTTTTGCGGGATCATAATTCACGGTAAGCGTGCCTGTGCCTGGCACATAACCGGCAGCTCGGTCAAAACAAGCTTTACTTGAAACCGGCGGTCCAGGCTTGGTATCGGTAGAGGCTACCCACTGACCATTGTAGCGAATGTCCAACCGGTCGGGCAGGTTATACATTTGGTAATGGATTCGCACCTTACCGGCTTTATTTCCCAATACCAGCGTTTTTTGGTGCAAACCGCGTGAGCCGTTGGCTTTGTAGGGTTCGTCAGCACTGCAAATGTTTTGACTGGAGGTAATCTCCGTATCCATCTGAATGGCGTTGGAGGTTCGGCCGTTGCGGTCGTAAGCAGCATATACCAAAATCGTATTTCCATCCAACACATTCTTCGGAAAATTGACCGAAAATACGTAGGTATCGGTGGTTAATTGACCACCCGAAGCGGCCAAATTCCAATGGTTGTCGGCCCCCTTTACCTGTAGATAAATCCCGGCAACGGGCAGTGTACTGCTGAATACAAACGGCACGTATAGTGAAGCACCTTTGGTGGCACTGGCCGATGGTTGTGCCTTCGTAATTCGAAACGAAGTACTGACATTCAGGGGCATATCTCCACCTTTGTTGGTGCCGTCTATGCGCAGGGAGCGGCTAAACCCGCTGGGGTCTTTGGCTGGGTCAATAGGCTTTTCGTAAGGTAGTCGCACATCATTCGTTTTGCACGATAAAAGGCAACTCAGTACCACAAGACAGATGCGTGAGATAGATTTCATAATCTGGAAGGAAGATTTATGCTGTAAAGAATTCCCAAATGAACTACCGCGTTTTTTACCTGACTTCCAGTATTGAATAGATTGTACGTAGCCTGTGTGTTTAGCCGTACATGCCAGTGAGGCTGGAAGCTATACAACACACTCATTTGAGCGGAAGGAACTATTTTGGTCGTAGATTCCCACAACGGATACTCATCTCGCTCTTTTGGCGTACTTTCTTCGCGGTCTGTTTTTCCGTTTGTAGTTACCTTGTATTGACTTTTTGCAATTTGTTTGGCATTATGGTCCGAAAAAGCCGCAGCAATACCTATTCCGAGTCCCCATTGCCATTTTCGACTGATTTGCCAATTGATTTCTGCAGGCACGTCTAGCACATCAATTCGGTACTGATTTTTGGTTGTCAGACGGGTATCATACTGGACTTCGGGGTGACGGTAATTGTCCTGTCGCGTATAGGTGAGTCCCCGCTGCGTGTAAAGTATGCCCGTCGTAAACCGAAACGAAGGGTTGAGTCGGATGCTTACCAGCAAACCCGTATGCAGCGTGAAACGCGGCCAAATACTGCCTTTGAAGCGGTGCGCCGAATCACCGCTCGGTTGCTGTAGTTGTTTGCGGAGGGTATCTATCTCCCGTCCAAACGGATAAGCTGCACTCGGGCCTACTATGCCGTATAGGGTTACTTTCGGCATAGTAGCAGTGCCAGCATATTGCTTTTTCTGCTTTGTTTTGTTCACAGAAATTTGCTGTTGAGGTGATGGCGATGGAGGAATGGCTGTAGCAGGCGCAGCCACCGCAGCAGCCTGCTGACTTCTTTCGATTCGCTCTACTGCAATACGCCGAATGGCACGCACCTTGTTGGGTGCATCGGTGAGGAGCCGATAGCTGATTTCCTGGCTGTTTTCCGATAAAATCGTACACTCAATCACCGCCTTATCGGTGCGGTAAATGAAATCTGGTTTACTGACTTTAGGTATTGCCGGCGATTGAGCTATACTTACGCGGGTTGCCAATAGAGAAAACAGTAGGAGCAGTAGATAGTTTTTCATTTGTTATAGTGTGTTAAGCTACCTACACAAAACTCGGCCCGCCGGCCTTCCGCAAAGCCACCGATAAGCGTTGCATAAATTCTTTAGCGTGGTCAAATGAATTACCTCCTGAGAATTTAACCTTATGGATGGGATACTGTAAATCATCCATTTCGATAAGGACTGTACCCGTCCGAAGCCATCGTTCCCCCTTAGGTTGATGCGTTTCCGAGCGAATACCTGTCACTTGACTGACTGGGTAAGTACGCCCATTGATAGTAATTTGCCCTGCTGAAAAGTTTACACTAACACCGTTTTGAGCGAATGTATTTTCGTCTAACGTGACGGTAGGTTTGGGCTGATGGTTTTTGAAAAGAATGATGATGAAAACAAGGACGACGATAAAGATTAAGGCTTCCATTGGAGTAGTGGTTGGGTCTAAATTGAAATGGGATTTAACTGACGGTCAAATTGTTATATAGACAAGATGAGAGTTCATTGCTTATCATATTTAATTCTGAATTTACCATTTGTGACCGAAACCTTTGTACGCTTGGTTGTATTACAATTATCAAAATATGCAGTATTCCCTAAAGCTTCAAAGGAGAATTCACCCTCAATGATATTTTCACTATCATTAAATTTTGTAACAGTTAATATACCTGGGTTGGTATCTCTTGTCCAGTATCTGTCTAACAGGCAATTGCCTAAATACAAGGCTTCTCCATTACCAAGAATAGTAGGTGAGGTTGTAGTAAAATCGAATAAGTCAAACGTAATTCCGTCAAGGTTAAAATCTTTACCGGCAGTTGCTTCAATCTTCAATTCACGAAATCGTGAATAATAATTTGCTTTTATTGTAGCTGCTTTAAAATCTACTCCATTTGCTTTCCATGTCATAAAAAACTCTTTATCGACTGATTCATTTTTAGAACAGCCGCTTACAATACAAAAGGCAATTAACGTGATAAACACTAAAATTTTATTCATAGCTACAAGAGTTTAAAAGTGAAAAATGGTTTTAGCAACAAATTGAAAACTGATCTCATTTTTAGGTAAATAACTCGTTATCATTTCACCGCAAAGAAATACGCCGCCCGAATCCCCACGGTAATGTGTCGCCCATAGTAATCAGAAGAATTGGCCGGTATGGGTACCCAATTAGAGAGTGAAGGCTGCAAGTTGATAGAAAGCTCCAAGATTTGCTCTCCGACCGACCATTGTTTGGCAATGTTCAGATTGGCACTCACGTCAAACGGTTTGACGGTATCCACCAAAGGGTCATTGCCGATATTGAGCTTTTCTGAATTAGTGTCTGATTCTCCACCTCCCGTAATCAAAACAAATGATTTAGCACTCACAGCCACTCCGATACTTGGGCCTATACGTACTTTTACTCCGCTTTTCCCCAGCCCTACCCCCACCAAAAGAGGTATTTCCAAATACGTAATGTTCGTTTTGGCAGATAGCTTACCTGTCACAGATGTACCCCATACACTGCTGAACTTAGTCACCATTTTGGCGCCGCGAAGATTCATCAACAGGCCGGTTTGAAAACTTAGCCAATCATTTGGCGAATACTCCAGTAGCGCACCCGTTTGGGCACGTATCACAGGCATGAAGACAGTCGTTCCTCTAATTCCTGCGGCCTGATACAATGCATTGGAGTAATCGTTCTGAGTAGCTTTTGATAGCCCCGGATAGCTGCCGTTGAGGCCGACAATCGGCGCAATTTTGACTTCCTGCGCCAAGGAGACGAGGCTGAAGATTGTTACTAACGAGAGAAGTAAGAGGTTTTTCATGATTTTTATTGTTTTATATGCTTCAACAAGTCAAAACTAACCGCCTCTCCTTCCTCCCACAACCACCCTTGAGTATTCGCTGGGTTTGGGTAAGTAAGTGCCCCATTTGCCGTTGTAAGCGTTTTTTAAAGCCACGGACACACTGTTAAAGAGGACGATGACTCTAAAGTAAAAAACATCATATTGTGACGGCGGAAGAACTTCCCAACAGCGCTATATTATTTCCGAAAAGGGGGGATTTATTTCCGAATCGAATGAGTCCGGAAAAACTTTTGTAAAATCAAGGTTGAGTGGCGTTGTAACGGTAAAAATTTTTCAAATAAGAGTGGCTTACTATTGCTTCGGATTGCTTAAATTTACTCAAACCTTGTCAGAGGTTCTGTTTCTTCCCTTAACACAAAGCCTTATGACTCGATTCTTCTTTCTCTTGGTGGTTGTCTGCCTTCGGGCATTTGCTGTAAATGCCCAAACCGCTAATAAGCCTATAAACCCCAAAAGCCCCTACGGACGACTGCTTGAAACCCAAAAGGAGTACGAAGCCGCCATGAAAAAGGGGGACTCATTAGAAGTAGCCGAGATGTGCTATATTATGGGGAAGCGGTATATTGGTCTTAAAGATTATACAAAAGCCCAGCAGTGGTTTTTAAGAGCATTGCGTATCAGAGAGCCGCTGGGTCTGTCGGAAGACATCGGGAAAATATATATACAAATGACCGGATTCCCCGTCCATTCGCCGCTTTCGGCTACCGCCTTACACTATCAATATGTAGCCTATCTCAATTTCCGGGCGGGCAAATCGCTACGCAGTCAAATGGAAGCCAACAAACTGTTAAGTCATTTTCATGTAGATACTTGGAAACTTGGCCGGCCACTTCCTTATTCTACCTCTATAGGTTCATTAGACAGTGCCGTTTATTATGCGGAGCGGTATCTCCACTTCGCAAAAATTGAAGCTGATTCCTTTAACGTTGGGGCTTCTTACGGTCTTTTAGGCTACCTATGGAAGTTGAAAAACAACCCACATAAAAGCAATGAATATCGGCAAAAAGAACTGGAAATATTCACCAAAGCAAAACTGGTGAATAATATTATGGGTCTTTACATGGGTATAGGGGAAGATTGGTTGAAACAAAATAAACCTTCATTAGCCAAGCCGTGGCTGGATAAGGCATCTGCTTTGTCCGGAAGCGTTTCAGATCATACCTTGGATGAACTGTTGACGAAGGTATATGGTCTTTATTATGAACAAACTGGACAATGGGACAAGGCGTTTCGGTATCAAAAGAAAAATCTGGAACTGAAAACCCGGGAGTTTGATATACAATTGAGCCAAGTCGTTCAAAATTTAATTTTGCTGGATGAGTACGAAAAAAAGAAAGCACAGTTTGCCGCGCAGCAAAAAGAAATGGCGTTGCAAAAAAAACTCAGCATCGTCATCGCTTTCATGTTTTTAGGTGCTGCCTTATCGGGGTTCTTGTTTTATTTGTTGTTTGCCAAATACAGAAAGATAAGCCGGCACAATGCGCTGCTGGTGCGGGAGCAAAGCCACCGCACAAAAAACAACCTGCAATCCGTTTTTGACTTGTTGAACCTGCAACTCTACCAACTCACCGACCCCATAGCGGTGAAAGCCTTGGAAGAAAGCCTGATGCGCGTAGAGGCCATGTTATTGGTGCACCAAAGGCTGTATCAGGGCAGTAAGTTGATGGAGGTCAATCTTCAAAAATACCTCCCTGACCTGATAAAGAGTGTGTTGAGAAGCTATCATTTGGAGGCCACCGACCTCGTTTGTAAAATAGACCCGATTTGGCTTCATACCGACAAAGCCATTCCGTTGGGCTTGATTGTCAACGAACTGACGACCAATGCCTGCAAGTATGCCTTGACGGACAATCCCCGTCCGGTACTCAAAGCAAGCTGTTTTTTGAAGGGTGGGAAGGTCATGCTTCATTTTTCAGACAACGGCCTTGGGTTTGTCCCCCATCCGCTTCAAGACTCCTTCGGTCTGAACCTGATCGGTATGCTGACCGACAAACTGAATGCTGACGGAAAATTCAGCAAAAACAAGGGTTGTTGCTTTGCATTATCTTTTGAGCATAAAATAACACCAGTGGTGGATAAAGGAGAACAAACGTTAGAAAATCAACTTACTTAGCGTGATGGAACCCGGAAAAAATGTGCTGGTGGTGGAAGACGACCGCCTGCTTGCAGAAAACATCAAACAAACCCTTAAAAAAGAAGGGTTTTCCGTTTCGGGCGTAGCGAGAAATTTGAAAGAGGCGGTCGACATTATGAAACGAAACGTGATTGACATTGCGTTGATTGACATTCAACTCGACGGCCCCGAGGATGGGGTAGCTACGGCTACTGAGTTGCTTCGGATTAAATGGATACCTATCATTTATATTACCGCCCATACTCCCCTCGAAATGGACGAGCGAATGAAGAAAACGCTGCCGGCGGCGTTTTTGGAAAAACCGTTGCGAGTAAGGGAATTAGCGGTACAGATTGAACTGGCCCTTCATAATTTCGGGGTGGGGAATCTGCCTTCCGCCTATCAACTTCCATCAGAACAACTGTTTCTGCCGGCAGACAAAGGCCATATCGGCGTGAAAATCAGGGAGATTCTGTATCTCAAAGCAGATCGGGTGTATTCCCAATTGTTTTTATCCGAAAAAGAGTTTTCCAGAATTTATCCCGGAAGGACGTATGGGCACGTGCTCATTTTATCCAATATGGGGAGTGTTTTTCGTCGGTTGCCCGCTGATTTTTATCTCTTGTCGCGTTCGCTGGTCATTAATCTAAATCATTTAGCCCGCGTTGATTCCAATCGGCTTTTTATGCAACAGCACGAAATCCCCATCCCCGAAGGAAGACGCAAGGATTTAATAGACCGCCTCGCAGTGGTAAAAAGCCAATAAACCCCTTTTATATGCCTATTTTTATACTGTTTGCAGTGACATTCTGCCTGATTTCGACCATATCAGTGGCACAATCCCCCTCGGAAATGGTAGATTCTCTTAAAAAAGAAGTACAAAAGCACCCTGCGCAAGATTCGCTGCAGGTCAATCGATTATTGACAATAGCCGATGGTTTAGCATACACTGAGCTTGATGAGGCCATGCAATACGCCAACCAAGCGGCGGAATTAGCCGAGAAGTTGCAATTGTATGGGGGACAGGCAGGCGCACAACGACAGAAAGCTGTCATTTATATGAACAAAGGGGATTACCTCAATGCCATTGATGCCTGTCATCGAGCGCTTCAATTATCTGATAAATTGTTTGAAAGAATCAAAGACGACAAAGGCCAAAGCCTGTTTAATGCTACAATCTACAATGCCTTAGGGGCAATCTATTTAGATATTGAGCAACTTGATAAGGCGATTGATAACTTTTCAAAATTGGTAACCATCGCCCATAGATTGAACGAGCCCCGAGAAGAAGCCGTAGGTTTAGGTAATATCGGAGAAGCCTATACACGCAAAGGAGCGTACAGGAAAGCCATTGCGTATTTCGATAAGGCGGTGACAATTGCTCAAAAAAGCAACGACTATTTAGTGTTGGCTTTTGTACTCGGCAACAAGGGGGTAGCCTTAAATTTCTTGGAGAAATACACGTCGGCTCTACCCGTATTTGAGGAAAGTATTAAAAACGCTGACCAAGTAAATGATGTCCGATTCAAAACCATATCAATAGCAGGGTTAGCACAGTGTTATTTTCATTTTAATCAATACGACCTGTCGGAGAAATACGCAAAAAGTGCCTATGAATTGGCCAAGCCAATGGGCTTGATACAACAGCAAAGAGACGCTGCCAAGGTGTTGAGCATGATTTACGAGAAGCAAAATAAAAGTATGCCTGCTCTATCTTATTTTAAAGAATCGGTCACCTTGAATGATAGCCTCATCAGCAAGGCGAAACAACTTGAACTGACGCGCCGGGATATGAAGTTTGAGCAGGAACAACGGGAAATAATACTTAATGCCGAAATCAAACAAAAACAAACCGAACGCAACGCTGTGTTGGGTATCGGAGCCATTTTGTTGGTAGCCGTAGCAGTAAGTGCCTTTTTTTATAAAAGTAAGCGCGATGCGGATTTAGCGACTTTGATTGCTTTTCAAAAGCAACAAGAAGCTGAATATCAAGCACGTTTTGCCGAATATCAGGCTTTGGTACTGGAAATTGAAAACAAAGTATTACGGGCGCAGATGAACCCCCATTTTATTTTTAATGCGTTAAATTCCATAAGCAGTTATATCACCAAGAATGACTCGGAAAATGCGAACGAATATTTGGCAAAGTTTGCGGAACTGATGCGCCTTGTTTTAGAAAATTCGGACGAGAAGTTAGTGTTACTGAACGAAGATTTAAAAGCATTGAGGCTTTACATGCAGTTGGAGACACTCCGCCTTCCGGGGAAATTCAGCTTCGAGATAACGGTTGACAAAAACATTGATTCTGACGAATTGTTGTTTCCGCCACTTATCCTTCAACCTTTGGTTGAAAATAGTATTTGGCACGGAATCGCCAATAAAGAAGGGACAGGGAAGATAAAAATAGTAATCAGTAAAGAAGGAGAGAAAATGTACTGTGCGGTAGAAGATAACGGGATAGGCCGTAAGAAAGCGGCCTCTTTGCGTTCTCCCGTACAATTGGGGAGAAAATCAATGGGAATTGAACTGACAAAAAAACGAATTGCCATTTACGACAACACGCAGAACCCTGAAAATACTATATCCTACACAGATTTAGAAGAAGGTACCAGAGCAGAGATTAAACTCCCGCTAACACTCCAATTTTAAACTTATGATAAGGGCAATTATTGTAGACGATGAACGACATTGTATAGAGCAACTCAGCTATCTACTGGCCAGACATTGCGCTGAAAGCGTCAATTTAATGGGTGCCTTTGAGTCCGTAGAAGAAGGCGCACAGGCTATCCGTCAACTTAAACCTGAGTTGATATTTCTGGATGTGCAAATCAAAGGCAAAACAGGATTTGATTTGCTAGAAGAATTTTCTGAAATCAACTTTGAAGTGATTTTCATTACAGCTTATGAAAAGTATGCCCTTCTGGCATTTAAGTTCAGTGCGGTTGATTATTTATTAAAGCCTGTTCAGGGAGAGTATTTAGAGAAAGCAGTTGAAAAACTACAACATAAGTTTTTACTCAGGGATACTGCAAAAGCCAATGTTGAAGCTCTTCTTTTTAATATGCAAAGTAAGTCTTTCAAGTCTAGGCGTTTGGCAATTCCAAATATAAAGGGATTTGAAATGATTGAGATTGACGACATAATTTACTGCGAAGCAGACAACCGTTATACTGATATTTTTTTTAAAAGTAAACCAAAAATTACCTCTACAAGACTTTTGAAAGAGTATGAAGAGCAGCTATCCTATTACGATTTTTTCAGGGTTCACCAGTCGTATTTAGTCAGTTTCAAATACGTAGCAAGCTATAATAGTAAAGCTGGTATTGTTAAAATGACAAATGACAAAGAAATTGATGTTTCTTTGAGAAAGCGAAAGGAATTTAACGACTGGATAGAGGCACATTGATAAAGTGCCAAAAACAATGGAATTACTGCACCGGAGGACGGCGCACGACTCGTAAACTTTAAAATTTACCTTACCGACATTTCGCTCCCTTTGTCTAAGTCCCTGACTTTTCCAATCTTTGTCTTTTCAACTTCAACTCAGTAAGAATGCTCAAAGCCCGCCAAATTGTCCGTAACTACGGAAGTTTACCCGTTTTAAAAGGAATTGATTTAGAAATAGCCAAGGGCGAATTAGTGACTATCGTTGGTGCTTCGGGAGCAGGGAAAAGTACATTGCTGCATATTTTAGGCACACTCGACCGCCCCGATGCCGGGCAGGTATTTATCGGTGATACGGATGTGTTTGCCCTCAAAGAGAAAGACTTAGCGACTTTTCGTAACCAAAAAATCGGGTTTGTTTTTCAGTTCCATAATCTTTTGCCCGAATTTACGGCACTCGAAAATGTGTGTATGCCGGGCTTTATTGGAGTCAGAATTCAGGAGTCAGAAGTAAGGAGAAAAGGAGGGGAGCTTTTGAAAATGTTGGGATTGAAAGACCGCCTCAATCACTTGCCGTCGCAACTTTCGGGGGGAGAGCAACAACGGGTGGCAGTTGCAAGAGCTTTAATTAATGACCCTGCCATCATTTTTGCCGATGAGCCCAGCGGAAACTTAGATTCTCGCAATGCCGAAGATCTTCACCAACTTTTTTTTCGCCTGCGAAATGAACTCCATCAAACTTTCGTGATTGTAACGCACAACGAACACTTAGCCGCCTTGGCCGACCGAAAACTGGAAATGGTGGATGGGGGGATTAGTTTATAAGTTTGCAGTTTATACGTTTAGGGTTTACAGTTTACGGTTTAGAGATAACGGTAAACTGTAAACTTAAAAACAGTAAACTAATTAGTGCTCTCCGCTCAACTGCATCATGGCTTTTCGAATGGCTTCGTTTTTGTGCTTGCGTTGAAGTACCGTTGGGGCGGCCATGCGCTCTTTGCAGTCGAAAGACGGGCAGCGTTCGCAGGTTTCATTTACTTCGCGTTGGGGGATTTCAGAAGCGTTCAGAAATTTAATTTTAGCCCGCACATTATCGTCCAATCGAATTCCCATCGATACACTTACGTTCAGATTAGGCGTTGGCGACATGGGTTTGGCAAAAGACACCACAAAATACTTGTCTTGGGTATCCATGTAGTGCGAAACCTGGGTCCGGCAAAGCGTATGGGCATACTGTCCTTTTTCCTGTAATTCAGCCAATTCCTGTAAAATCGTCAACGCAACCCAACGGCGACAGTAATGTTCATCGCGCACGGTATGCGGGTTGTGCTTGCGTGCGATGTGCATTTCTTTGGTCAAATCGAATCGATTTTGTCCCGCAAAATTATTGAAACGTAAAAAGAACAATTGGCTTATGCCGAAATACTTAGGTAAGATATTGCTCAGGCGATAGCAGAAAGATTCGGGAGTACTGTTAAAATAGGCAATCATATTGACCAATGCTTCGCCGTCAAAATGAGGTTGCTCAAAAAACGCAGCTAATTTTTTCGCTAAAATAGGGCCTTTGATGATAATTGCACTGGCAAAATAAGATGCTTTGTAGTTGTTGAGAAGTTGTTCAAAGGATTCGGCCTCCACCAAATGCGTGGTGTTCAGGCGATTTTTGAGCTTCATGTATTGATACCCCAGCTCGCGTCCGTAAATAAATGCGCGTTGGTTGGCGTCCAACTGTGGGCTTATTAACAGCCGTAGTTTATCGCTTCTCTGAACCAATAACGACCGAATCCCGACGAGTTCGGGATATTTCTTTTCGTCTATGAACTGTATTTCGTAGGGATAATTTTTGACCAACAAATCAGCCAGGTACTTATCATCCAAAATCACTTCTTCGGGGACTTCGTAGTGCGCCAAAAACTGCTCGGCTTCCTGCTCTAAATCCTCAAAATAGTTGTCGTACATCTCCTGATACGTTCGCAACGCCGAGAAGTAAAACTGCTCGACTGACATGTTGTAATTTCGGGCAATTTCAATCAGGGTGCCGATAAAGGCACTGAGTTTGGTAGGAGCATCCGACAGCATTTCCAGCAAATCGGCAGGATCTATACCAAATAAATCAAGCGGAAGTTCGGTTAGGATATTGGATTGCAATAATTCTGAAATAGGCTCTAATTTTTTGCTTAGTTTTATCGAGACCAATGAATCATACTCTACATCAAAAGCCCTCGCAAGGGCGATAATTTTGTCAGATTTTGGATATTTTTTCCCTTTTTCAATTTCGTTGATATAGGAGATAGAAAGCCCAGTTAGCTGAGACAAGTCACTGAGAGAAAGAGACTTGTCAAGGCGAAGTTGTTTGAGTTTAAGCCCGAAAACGAGGCGGATATTGTCTTGGTTAAGTGGCACTTTTGAGAATTGTAAGTTAGGGTTTTTGAACTGGAATGGATATGAATTCTATTTCAATAGGATGATAAAGGTAAAATTAGTACTTTTTCCTAAAAACGTAGTATTTTAAACGTGTTTCCCATATCCTCCTCCTCCCGGAGTTTCAATGCAAAGACGGTCGCCTGCTTCTACCATGATACTGCAAATTCCGCTTAGTGTTTCGGCGGAGCCATCGCTTCGAGTAAGTGTCTGACGTCCTATAAGTCCGTTTTCACCTCCCTGCAACCCATACGGAGAAACCACACGGTGTTGGGTAATGAGCGTGACACGGAGCGGAGCCAGAAACTCAACGTGCCGTACGACGCCATCGCCGCCTTGCCACTGGCCTTGGCCGCCCGAATTTTTTCTCACCGAAAATTCGCGTAAACGGACGGGATATCGGCGTTCCAATTCTTCGGGGTCGGTAATGCGCGTATTGGTCATGTGTTGGTGGACTGCCGACCGACCGTTAGCGCCTTCGCTTGCACCCGTGCCGCCGCAGATGGTTTCGTAGTAGCCAAAGCCGGTACTGCCGAACAAAAAATTGTTCATCGTTCCCTGACTGCACGCGGCCAACCCAAAGGCTTTCAATAATGTATCTACCAATCGCTGACTTACTTCGGTATTGCCGCCTACTACAGCAGGGCATTGCGTGGCGTCATCGCTGAAAACAGGATGCAGAAAACTGTCGTCGGGCAAAATGACTTTTACGCCCTGCATCAAACCTTCGTTAAGTGGAATGTTTTGATTGACCAACAATCGTAACACGTACAAAATGGCGCTGTAAATGATGGATATATTGGCATTGAGATTGTTGGGATGGCGAGAGGATGTGCCCGTAAAATCGAAAACTAAATCCGATAGAGACCGGTTTATGGATACGTTTATTTCATATCCGTCATCAAGCGATTCATTGGCGGTAAATGTTTGATTTTGAAAAGGTTTAAGCACTTCCTGCAATGCTTCAAAAGCACTGTTTTTCAGCAGTTGCATGTATAGATGTACTTTTGTCAGGCCATGCTGAGCAACTAAGCTTTGCAGAGCACTTTCTCCCGAGCGCAGGGACGCTAACGCCGCGTTGATGTCGGCGATGTTTTCGGTGAGAGCACGAGTTGGATAAGGGCCTTGGGTAAACAATTCTTTCATTGTTTCCCATTGCATTTCGCCGTTTTTGACCAAATAAGTTGGTAAAATGACCACGCCTTCTTCGGTTAAAGAAGTAGCGTCGGGCGGCATAGAGCCTGGCGTTCGACCGCCGATTTCGGCGTGGTGAGCGCGGTTGATAACGTAGCCAATGAGTTCATTTTCGGGAGTAAAAACGCCTGAAAGTAACGTTACATCGGGCAAATGCGAACCGCCATATTTGGGATGATTGGTAATAATGACATCTCCGACTTCAATTGCGATTTTCTCGCGTACGAGCCGCGCACATACGCCCAGACTTCCCAAGTGCACGGGGATATGGGGGGCATTGACCAACAATTCGGCATCTGAATCCAGTAAGGCACACGAAAAATCCAGTCGCTCTTTGACGTTGACGGAAAAAGCGGTACGCTGTAATTGCGCGCCCATTTCTTCGGCAATCGCCATAAAACGATTGGTAAAAAGCTCTAATTCGATGGTTTGGTTTTGTGTTTTTGAGGAGCGAGTGCCGCCCCAGTGCAAATCCGGAACAGCGTCGCGCAAATCACGACCGGTAAATTCCACTACGGCATCTAAAGTGGGTGTGATCACCACTTGCCAGCCTTCGGGAATGAAACTTGTAGAAGAGGGATTGAGCAACACCGCAGGCCCATTAAAATAATCTCCCGCACCAAGTTGGCTCCAATCATAAACCTTACAGGTTTCCGAAAACCTGTAAGGTTTGGCTTCTTGCTGCGGACTGTAAAGCGGAACGCCGCCCGCCGTAAACTGTAAAGCGGAACGCCGCCCGCCGTAAACTGCCTTTTCTGCAATAATTACCTTTAAACTCTCTACTTCGATCACCAGATTGTCGGGACAGTAACCGAAAATCTGACGGTATTTTTCGTAAAATGCAGTTTGTAAGTCATTCCATTGGTACTCACTTTTCCAGGAAACTTCAATGGTGCTTTCCTGTCCTTTGAAGCGGAGATAAAACAAAACAAGATTGTTTTTATCGTCAAATTCAGTGACGCCTTCCTCCGAAAGCAAGTTTTTACCTTCGGTTATCAGAGTAGAAAGGAGGGGTTCAAAAGCACTTTCAAATTCGGTAAACGGTTTTAAGATTTGCCTGGAAACAATGCGTTGAGCACGCGCCTGCCCCATACCGAAAGCACTCAATAAACCGGCATCATAGGGTAAAATAACAGTATTAATCCCCAGAATTTCGGCCAGTTGGCAGCCGTGCAAACCTCCCGCTCCTCCAAAAGTAAGCAAAGGATATTCTTTTGGGTCAAAGCCTTTGGTAACCGAAATGCGTCGAATGGCCTCGGCCATTTTTTCGTTGGCAATTTGCTCAAAACCACGTAACAACTCCATTACTGGAAGCTGGTGTTGAGTTTGCGTAAAAATTTGAGTTTGAATGGTGGCTAATGCTTCCTGTGCTTTCTCAAGTCGAACCGGAATTCCGAAACGGGAAGTATCTAACTTACCCAAGAGCAAATTGACGTCAGTGATGGTAAGCGGACCGCCTCCGCCATAACAGGCCGGACCTGGATTGGCTCCCGCGCTTTCAGGTCCGACGCGCAGTTTATGACCGTCAAAATAGCAAATGGAACCTCCTCCTGCTGCCACGGTTTCAATGGCAAGCGTTGGGTTATGAAGTTCAATTCCTTCGATTCTTGTGATAAATTCTAAATCCAATTTCCCGTCAAAACGGGCCGTATCGGTACTGGTGCCGCCCATGTCGAAAGTCAGACAGCGCTCAAAACCAAGACGTTGAGCAATGGCTGCCGCACCTACCATGCCACCCGCAGGGCCACTTAACAAGCTGTCCTTGGCAGAAAAAGCAGCGGCACTTACTAATCCACCAGCACTCGTCATGACTTTTACAACCCCATCCGTTTTTTTTAATAAGTCCTCCTTCACAGGGGTAGATTTAGACGATCTGCTGCGCGGTGGGGTTTGAAAGGAACGGGTGATATTGGTGAGATAATCGGATAGAATGGGCTGCAAATACGCATTGACCAACGCCGTTTGGGTCCGTTTGAGGTAGTTAATACCCGCGTATAGTTCCGCAGAGCTGCTTATGTATTCGTGTCCCTGTTCTTGGAAACAGTGCTGAAGTTGTTGTTCGTGAATAGGGTTCAAATAACTGTGCAACAGCGAAATAGCTATCGAATTGTCTTTGGGTTGAGTTAGTTTGGTTACATCAAGGGGCTGTAACACGTGCCCCGCAGCGTCCAAGCGTTCTTCTATTTCTACCACTTCATTGTACAAAAGAGTAGGTTCTGGAATGGCGAGTTGAAATAAATTGGGCCGTTGTTGGGTGCCGATGCGGAGTAAATCTTTGAAGCCTTGGGTAACAAACAGCGTCACTTTGGCTCCTTTTCGTTCCAAAAGTGCATTCGTTCCTTTCGTAGTGCCAAGGCGCATGGAAAGCGGTGGAAATGCAGCTGAAAGAAGGGTTTCAGTGACAATACGCGTAGCCAGCACAGGTGCTTCTTCGTGCGTAGTGATTTCAAAGTCAACTTCTTCTGAATATGCGTCCGACGGTTTTGAACCGTCAGACGCATATAAATCATGCGCTAAAATCAATGTATTTCCCTGAACATCGGCAATCTTGATGAACTCATTTTGACCAACCACCCGAAAAGAAAACCCTTTGACAAGTTCAGTGTCGAATGCCCACGAAGTAATAATTTGGAAAGTAGTTGGCGAGATTTTTTTTGCAATTCTACCCCTTAAAAAACTACTGCTGAGTACTTTGGTGCGTTTGAGTTCGCCCGAAGGGCTGAGCGCCAAACAATCAGTAAAAGTACCACCTGTATCAATCCAAATTTGCCACATAAGTATTAATTGTGAATGACGGGGCCGCCCGTGCGGTGATTAATTTTTTAATTGCCAATCGCTAAATGTAAACTGAATAGTGTTTATGCGTGGCGTTTAAAGCAAAGTGAGAAAGCACTGAAGTAAATAAAAAACGCAGATTTACACGGATTTTTGAATCTATGCAAATCTGCGTTTTTAAGATTTTAAATTTATTGTCGCCTTCCTGCAATTCGGTTTTGGGTAAACCACAAAAACAAACCCGTCACGCTGAGAAGATAGACTACATTGCGGGAATCTATCAAACCGCGCCCTAAATCGGCGTATTGTTGGTCCAGCGAAATCCAAGAAAGAGGATAAGCAAATTCACCCCAAAAATCCAGGCGAGCGACTGCCCCAATGCCTGCAAAAAGCAAAAAGCACACAAATACCGCAAGTACAAAGGCCACAATTTGGTTGTCGCTTAATGACGAAGCCCATAACCCTACCGCCACAAAAACCGCCCCCAACAGCAACAGGCCGATATAGGACCCAAATACAGCTCCTGTATCAATGTTTCCGACGGGGTTGCCAAGTTGGTAAACGGTATAGTAATAAAGAAGGGTAGGGGCGAGGGTAAGTACAACAAGAGCCCAATCGGCCAGAAACTTTCCGACAACCAATCCCCAATCACTCAGAGGTTTTGTGAGCAGCAATTCAATGGTACCATTCCGTACTTCTTCGGCCAACGACCGCATTGTAATGGCGGGAATCAGGAAAAGCAATACAAAAGGCGTTAAATTGAAAAAAGCGCCTAAATCAGCATAACCGTAGTTTAGAACGTTGGTGTCGGGGAAAACCCAAATCAAAAGCCCTACGGCCGTCAAAAAAACGGCCATCACAATGTAGGCCGTTAAAGAACTGAAAAAGGAGTTGATTTCTTTGTTGAAAATAGCAAACATAAAACAATGGACTGTTGACTGTAAACGGTGGACTTGCATTATTCTAACTCAAACGGTTTATCCTTCTTCATAATTGCGGAAATGATGAGAGAAACAACGAAACCAATAATAATGGACATAATAATTCCAATGACAAAGGTGATACCGGGACTTGTAAATTTGGCGGTCATCTCCATTGCCGCTTCGATTTGTGCATCGTCCATGCCTCTGTTTTCCAATTGTTCCCGCGACTTATCTAAAATTTGCTGCTGAATCGTCGAATCAATAAATTCGTTGTAAATGTATCCGTAAGTACCTGAAATAAATCCCGAAATACCTGTTAAAAGTGTTCCGATTCCCAGACCTTGTCCGTAGGTCATAAAGCCTCCGTTAGCAGTGCGAAACTCTTTCATAGCCAAGACAATTGCTACGATGGGAATGATGAGTCCCAAAGAAGAAATGCCCTGATTGGTCATTTGGCCGGTGACGTACAAAACAGTTAAAAAGACAATGGAGGCTACCCCTGAAATAAGACCCCATTTAAGAGAGGCACGAGCTGTAGTAAGTTGTTGTTCCATACGAATGAAGTTAAAAGGTTGATAGTTGGGGTAAAGGTAAAAATCCCGCAGGAATAAGTGAAAATTTATAGATGAATGGTCTAAACTTAAATGTGAAAGATTTAAAATTTCTCCGTGAAATACATTAATGCACAGCAAAATAGGACGTAAACGGAAAACGGGCCCGCTCGCGCGGTATAAAACTCTAAACCGACAACTGTTTTACTACACTTTCCGTTTGAGTTCAAAATGTTGGCCCAAATAGAGTCGTCGCACCTGAGGGTCGGCGGCAAGTTCTTCGGGAGTACCTTGTTTAAGGATTTTTCCTTCAAATAATAGGTAGGCACGGTCTGTAATGGAGAGCGTTTCGGATACATTGTGGTCAGTAATGAGAATTCCGATGTTTCTGTATTTCAATTTTGCCACAATCGTTTGAATATCTTCTACGGCAATGGGGTCAACTCCTGCAAAGGGCTCGTCCAATAAAATGAATTTGGGGTCAACGGCCAAGCATCGAGCGATTTCCGTGCGTCGCCGTTCTCCGCCTGACAGTACCATCCCTTTGTTTTTGCGAACATGATTCAGGCTGAATTCTTCCATCAATTCCTCGCATTTGGCTTTCTGTTCGGCTTTCGATAAATCAGTCATTTCCAACACGGCAATGATGTTTTCTTCTACCGTCAGTGAGCGAAAAATGGAAGCTTCCTGTGCCAAATAGCCGATACCCAATCGGGCTCGCTTGTACATGGGTAGGTCAGTAATGTCCTTGTCGTCCATGTAAACGTGGCCGCTGTTGGGTTTTACCAGCCCGGTGGCCATATAGAAGGAAGTTGTTTTGCCGGCACCGTTAGGGCCGAGCAGCCCTACAATTTCGCCTTGCCCTACTTGATAACTTACGTGGTCATTGACCAGTCGTGAGCCGTATTTTTTGATTAAATTTTCAGTTCTTAAAATCACAATATTGCTTGATTTTTACCTATAAATCGTCTCTTTCTATGCCGCATTCCTTGAGAATTCTGTAGAATAGCCCTTTTCCTAAATCCTTTCGTCCATGTATAGGTATCGGAACTGACTTTTTGAGAAGATCATTTTTGTAAATATGATGACTGCCTTTAATTCTGTCAAGATGCCATCCGTTTTCTTCCAACACTTTAATGATTTCTTTGGCATTGTACCCCATAATTAAACAGCGACAGAGTGAAAATGACCGGTATTACGTTCAATGGGGATGATTGTCTCAATTTTTGTTTTTTGCTGTTGTAATATTGCATTGTCATCAGGAATAGGATATCCGTTTTCCGATCGAGATTCGATGATACCTTCAATAGCCTCTTTTACCATTTCTATTGCTTCTTCCAGCGTTTCTCCGTAGGTAATACATGGGCTTAAGGTAGGGACTTCCGCTACATAAAACCCTTCGCTGTCATCTTTGGTAATAATTATTTTATACAACCTTGGCTTTTCCATGTCGTTCATTTTTTAATGAAATTAGTCTTCCCACTTCAAATCTTTCAAATACAGTTGTAACGTTGTCTTGTCCCGAAACGTATTTTCTTCGATGGTATAGGCAATAGAAAATGGTTGTCCCTTGACCAATTTTGGATAAAACTCGGCCATGCCAAAACCAATAGCGGTAAAAGGAGTGCTTCCCGGAGATGTTGTCTGAAATACCTCGAATTTGAGGTGTTTTTCCTTCATAATGGTAGGCGTGCCGCTCATTCTGACGTTATGGCTTGCAAAAATAGGAGTCATGTTTTCGGGGCCGAAAGGTGCCATTTGCTTCAGAATATTGTAAAATCGTCCCGTGATGGCATTCAAATCCAAATCCATATCAATGTCTACTAACGGAGTAAGTTGTTCGGGTAAAAGCCGTTGGCTGACTATCTCATTAAACCGTACCCGAAAGGCCGCTACATTGTCTACCGGTAACGAAAGCCCTGCGGCGAAGGTATGACCGCCAAATTGTTCCAATAAATCGGAACACGCCTCAATCGCTTCATACACATCAAATCCCGGTACCGACCGCGCCGACCCAGCCGCTTTTCCGTGTGAGTTGGTCAAAATAATGGTTGGGCGATAAAAATGTTCAATGCACCGACTCGCTACAATCCCCACTACGCCCTTGTGCCAATCTTCTTTGTAAAGGACCGTGCTGCTGGCATTCAGCAACCAATTGTCGTCCCGAATCATGTTCAGGGCTTCGTCGGTAATACTCGTGTCAAAAGTGCGGCGGTCGCTGTTGTGTTTGTTGATTTCTTGGGCAAAATCCTCTGCTTCGGCCTTGTCCTGGCAGAGTAACAGGCGAACGGCCTCTTTGGCGTGGGCAATGCGCCCGGCAGCGTTGATACGGGGAGCCAGTCCAAAAACTACATTGGTAATGTCAAGTTCGTTGCGCAGTCCGGCGATTTCGATAAGGGCGTTTAAACCTACCCGTTTGCGCTTATTGAGTTCTTTGAGTCCGAAAGCAGCCAATATTCGATTTTCCCCTGTAATGTGTACGATGTCGGCAGCGATACTGACTACCAACAAATCCAGCTGTTCCATGAGCTCCGTTTCCTCACCAAAACCCTGCTGACAAAGTGCCTGCAACAACTTGAAGCCTACGCCGCATCCAGTCAATTCTTTATAAGGATAGGGGCAGGCTTCGCGTTTGGGGTCGAGCACTGCTACCGCAGGAGGAAGGTTACTGTCGGGACGGTGGTGATCGCAGATGATAAAATCAATACCGCGTCGCTTGGCTTCAGCCACTTTGTCGGCCGATTTGATACCGCAGTCAAGGGTCACGATGAGTGTAAAACCATTGGCTTCGGCGTAGTCAATTCCTTGAGAAGATACTCCGTACCCTTCGATATAGCGATCCGGAATGTAGTATTCAAGGCGGGAATAATATTTTTTTAAAAATCCATAAAATACAGATACTGAGGTGGCTCCATCTACGTCATAGTCCCCGTAGATGATAATTTTTTCCTGTTTTTCAAAGGCTTGCAATAGCCTTTCCACGGCCTTGTCCATGTCTTTCATCAGGAAAGGATTGTGGAGTTGTTCGAGAGAAGGCCGAAAGAAAGCTTTGGCTTCTTCAAAATTATTAATTCCCCGTTGCAAGAGAAGTTGCCCTAAAAATGGATTAACATTAATGGATTTGGCAAGGGCATTCGCTTGTTCTTGTTGCTGTTGAGAAAGGGTTTTGCGGTATGTCCAACGTTTGGTATTCATATTTTGCAAAGTAACGAAAATCCGGGCAAATCCGTTAAATTCGTGTGGGCAGTGTTGTTCGTATTTAGATTTTTTAACGTAATATTGCCCAAATAACAAAGGATTTTTACTTTTGTTCTATAATGAATCCTAACTTCAAAAAACAGCTTGCCCGTTTGGCCTACCTGCGTAGTGCCTGTTCCTTTGTGCCTTAATTTTCCTTCTTTTTGTAACCCTGTAAGGGGCTAATTCCCTGTAATAAAGCCGCTTTTTTGCTTTAATTCATCTATTATTTTTACTTCCAAAAATCAACAAATTACCATGCAAAATGTATTAGTCATTGGCTTGGGTAAGGTGGGATCATTGGTAGCCACTTTACTTAGCAAACAGTTTAAAGTCAAGGGTTTGGATAAACGAAAGTCCTCTAATCCATTGCCTTTTGAAATCCTTGAAGGTGACGTAACCGACGAGGCTTTTATTGAAAAATCATTGGTTGGTTTCGACGCTGTGGTGTCGTGTATGCCGTATAATTTAAATCTGCCTATTGCGCGGGCTGCTTACCAACTCGGCATTCATTATTTTGACCTTACCGAAGACGTACCTACTACTGCGGCTATTCGAATCATGGCCGAAACGCACCGGGGCGTGATGGCGCCTCAATGCGGTTTGGCGCCGGGATTGATTGGAATTGTCGGAGCCGATTTGGCTAAACGATTTGATAAACTTCGTGACATTGAATTGCGAGTGGGGGCCTTGCCGTGTTATCCCAACGGGTTGTTGGGCTATTCGTTTACGTGGTCGCCAGCAGGGGTTATCAATGAATACATCAACGATGCGGAGGTGATTCACAACGGTGAGCAGAAAATGGTTTCTTCGCTTGATGGCATCGAAGTAATTAACATTGAAGGGCAGGAATTTGAGGCATTCAGTACATCGGGAGGGTTAGGAACCATGTGCGAAACCTATCTCGGAAAAGTGGATACGTTAAATTACAAAACCATTCGCTATCCCGGTCACGCCAAACTGATGCGGTTCCTGTTATATGAATTGATTTTGAAAAATCGACGCGAACAGTTGGAAGAAATTCTTACTGCGGCCAAGCCCCCCGTTAAAGAAGATGTCGTGTATGTGTATGCGGTAGTGGAAGGTTGGCAAGCCGACGGACTGGCGCGGGAAGAATTTTATCGTGCTTATCACCCACGCATGATAGACGGACAACATTGGCGTGCTATCTCTTGGACTACTGCTGCTTCCATTGCCGCCGTGGTGGAAATGGTCGCCGCAGGTACTCTTCCCCAACAAGGTTTTCTCAAACAGGAAGAGATTCCTTTTGAGGCATTTTTAGCCACAGAAAACGGGGCTTTTTTCAGAACAAATAATTGAAAACGTAGAGGGAGGGCAGGCCCTCCCTCTACACAAGAGTAAATATCTTTTTCATCAACATCCATTTTTCGCCTTCTTTGGCCATCGGAAGAGCCTGTTGGTAGTTCCACATCAGGTTTTCCCATTCCTGTACGTTGGGGTCGGCTGCATCAGCGGCGGCTTTTTCTTCAAATGAAAAATCATCGGTGGTTTCCATAATCATAAACAACCGATTGCCAATTCGGTAGATTTCCATGTTGGTAATTCCCGAATCGGTGATGCTTTTTTCTATTTCTGGCTGAAGTTTTACGTGGTATTTTTCGTATTCAGCAATGAGCGTTGGGTCGTCTTTCAGGTCAAGGGCAAGGCAATAGCGGAGCATGAATTCTAATGGTTTTGGTAAATACGTTATCTAAAAAAGCACCAAATAGATTTTCCTTACTTTTGTTTTCGTTCTTCAATACAAAAATCTTAAACCATTAAGGGATTAAGTGAATTGAGTTCTCAATGAATCTTCACTTCTTAATGGTTGACATAAGCTGTTTTATTCAGGTAAAGCCTTAAAAAATTCATTTACAAATGGTCTCATGCTTTTTGTAATATTGTCCGTAAAGAAATTTATAAGCAATCCCTGTGGCTTTTGGAGTAGCTTCATATAGGTTAATAATTGGGCTTCATGAACGGGTAAGAGATTTTCAATCGCTTTTAATTCCACTACAATACAATTATTGACCAACAAGTCTAATCGCAAGTCAACATCCATTATTAACTGGTCATAGACGACAGGTACGTTCATTTGCTGTTTGACTATACATCCGTTTTTTTCTAATTCATATTTCAGGCATTTTTCATAAACACTTTCAAGTAAACCCGGACCTAATGATTTATGAACTCGTATGGCCGCGCCTATAATTTCGCAGGAAAGTTGGGTAACTTGTTTTTTAGTCATTGTTGGGGGAAATTTAAATGAATATCAACAAGAGATTGAGACTCATTTCATCTTCAATGGTAATGACGAAACCCTAACAAATCCTTGGCAATTGCTCCCCTACTAACATATTGACAACGCGCTTGCCGCCAATTCTGCTTTGCCAAACCACCTGTTTGGGATGCTCAACAGTTACTTCTCCGATGATAGCTGCATTTTCACCGGGAGGAAGTTGCCGTAATTTGCTCAGAAAATCATCCGCAATCGCAGACGAAACAAAGGCGATAAATACACCTTCATTGGCCACATAGAGCGGATCCAAGCCCAATAATTCGCACGCGCCGTAGACCTCGTCAATGACCGGAATGTCTTTTTGGTGAATAGCCATGCCCAATCGGGCATCACGCGCAATTTCGTTGAGTGTGGTAGCTACTCCGCCTCGCGTGGGGTCGCGGAAGAGGTGAATATCAGTGCCAAATTCGTCCAAAAGTGCCTTGACTGTATGATTCAAACGGGTGGTATCGCTTTCAATGGAAGTTTCAAAATCCAACCCTTCCCGCACCGACATGATAGCAATACCGTGCGTCGCGATGTTTCCGCTTACAATGATTTTATCGCCCGATTTTAGATTATTGGCGGAGATATTGGCTTTGGGGTGTACCTGCCCAATGCCCGATGTGTTAATGAAAATTTTGTCACCTTTACCGCGCTCTACGACTTTGGTATCGCCCGTGACAATCTGAACGTCGGCTTTTTCGGCGGCGGTTTTGATGGAAACCAAAATCTCCCAAAATTCAGGCATGGTTAACCCTTCTTCCAGAATAAAACTAAGGGAAAGGTATTTGGGAATAGCGCCGCACATGGCCAAGTCATTAACGGTGCCGTTGACGGCTAATTCACCGATGTTTCCTCCTGGAAAAAATACGGGAGAGACGACGTAACTGTCTGTTGAAAAAGCCAATTGTCCTGATAATTCAAAGACGGCTCCGTCGTGGTGTTCGTCCAATAAAGGATTTTTGAGTAAATTAAATACGCCTGATTCAAGCAATTGATGGGTCAATATTCCGCCACTGCCGTGCCCTAACGTAATGACGTCAAAATCCAATTTGGGCATGGGACAGGAAAGATTAACAATGGAGTTTTTCATGGAAAGCAATGATTAAATTTCGACTTCTTCTACAGTTTCGGCAAAATGATAGTAGGCTGCACAGGCTCCTTCGGAAGAAACCATTGGGGCTTCCAACGGATTAAGCGGTGTACAGGCTTTACCAAATTGGGAACACTCAAACGGCTTTTTGATGCCTTTCAATACTTGCCCCGCAATGCAATCGGCGCATTCAAGGGCTTTGGGTATGTTGACGGAGAATTTTTTATTGGCGTTATATTCCGCTAATTCCCCTTTTACGCCCCAGCCGCTCATCGGGATAGTGCCTATGCCGCGCCATTCGCGATCTTCGGTTTCAAAAACCTGCCGAATCACTTTTTGAGCTTCCGGATTTCCTTCCGATTTGACCACGCGGCTGTACTGATTTTCGAGTTTGTATTCGCCTTTTTCCAGTTGGCGCACGACCATCAAAATTCCCTGCAATAAGTCAACGGGTTCAAAACCGGTGACGACCATCGGAATTTTATAGTTCTGAACAATAGGTTCGTATTTGCTGATTCCCATGATGGTACAGACATGGCCCGCAGCCAAAAATCCCTGAATTTGAGCCTCTTCATCGTTGATAACGGCTTCCATAGCGGGAGGTACCAAGACGTGCGATGCCAAAATGGAATAGTTTTTTAACCCCAAACGCTGCGCATGAATGACGGAAAGAGCATTAGCAGGGGCAGTAGTTTCAAAGCCTACGGCAAAAAAACCACCTCACGGTCCGGGTTTTGTTGGGCCACTTTGACGGCTTCGAGCGGAGAATACAGAATCCGAATATCAGCACCGTTGGCCTTGGCTTCAAGCAGGCTTCGTTGTGAGCCAAGAACGCGTATCATGTCGCCGTACGAGCATAGAATCACTCCTTTTTCTTCTGCCAAATACGGCGCTTTATCAATGAGATTTAACGGAGTAACACATACCGGGCAGCCGGGGCCATGCACCATTCGGATGAATTTGGGGAGGATATTGAGGATACCGTTTTTAACCAAACTGTGCGTTTGTCCTTCGCAAACTTCCATGATTGTCCACGGGCGTGTCGTAATTTTGTGTAATTCGTTGATGTATTGCTCAACGATTTCGGGGTTGCGGAATTCAGATAAATATTTCATGTTTTATCTTTACCATTAAGAAGTTAAGATTCATTAAGACGTTATAGCACGCTTATCTGTTAATGTTGCGGGAGAACGTATTTATTTTCCAACATGCCCACTGTCCAAAGGAACTGTTTTCATCGTTAGGAGAGAGTTGGCGGTGAAAATAAAGTTCAAATTCTGCGGAAGCATGGAGGTCGATTAAATCTACCAAAAGTGTATTTTGAAATACGCCGCCGCTGAATCCTATTCTTTTGATATTCAGTTTTTTAGCAATGTTTTTTATGTAAATGGCCAACGAATAATGAAATTTAGCGGCGATATACTCTACGGACTTTTGAGCCAAAATATCCATCACAATTTCCTTCATTAATGTTTGGGTTGGTATTTCATTTTCCCAACTTCTATGTCCTAAATAACTCGTTTGAAAAATGCTTCCGTGGTATTTGACATAGTGCTTGGCGCTGCTTTCCAGCCGAATAGCCGCTTCGCCTTCGTAGCTGATTTGGTCGGCTAAACCCAAGAGCGAGGCCACTGCATCGAAGAGCCGCCCTACGCTGGAGGTTTGGAGCGAAGAAGTGTTGCCCAAGGATTCGGTTATCATTTTTCGATATAATTTCCATTCGGTTGGGCTAAATTTTTTCGCTAAAATGGCCTCCGCTTCGATAATAGTGGCACAAGCAGCCAAGGCTGAAATTCGGGGTTGACGGGGCATTTTATCACCCAAAATGAACGGGAAATAATCGAAATGACTCTCCCGTGAGAATTTGTAGTTTTGGTAAACAAAGAACTCGCCTCCCCAGATATTTCCGTCAGTGCCCAATCCCGTTCCGTCCCAAATCACACCCAAAATCGGCTCAGAGGAATGAATTAAATTGTTTTCGGCAAGCACAGCTCCAAAATGCGCTTGGTGGTGTTGGATAGCCAGAACAGGAACGTTCCATCGCGCCGTTAGGTCTTTTCCCAATTGGGTAGAAAAATACTGCGGATGGCTGTCTGTTACAATTTGTGTTGGTTTAACCTCAAAAAGTGAAAGAAACCGGTTGAGGGTTTGGCGATAACTTTCCTGCGTATCATAACTTTCCAAATCACCTAAATATTGACTGACGTACAGGTTCTTTTGGTGCGTGAGGGTAAACGTACTTTTCATGTCAGCGCCCATGGCCAACACTGAATCTTGCGGTATGTCTAAGCTCGGATGGGTAAATGTGGGCGCAATTCCCCGTGAACGGCGGAGGATAATGGACCTGTTTTTTGAGAAAGTAACCACGCTGTCGTCTTGAGGTACCACAATTTCGCGGTTGTTTGTCACTATCCAATCCGCAATGGTACCAAGCTCATTGAGGGCTTTTTCGTCCGAAAAAATGATGGGTGAATGACTTACATTGCCGCTTGTGGCTACGACTGGTTTGCCAAATTTGCTCAGTAAAAGAGCGTATAAAGGTGTGTACGGTAACATAACACCTAATTGAGGCAAATGAGGCGCTATCTCGTCTTTTGCTAAACCCGACGCCAATTTCTCTTTTACATCTGCCAATACAATCGGACTTTCGGGACTGTTGAGTTGATTTAAAATAGAATCGGTCAGGTACACATCTTGGCTGAGTACTTCCGCATCGGGGTACATCAAGGCAAAAGGTTTGCTCGGGCGGCACTTGCGTTGTCGTAAGGTTTTTATCACTTCCGACTGAGTAGCATCGCAGGTGAGCAGGTAGCCGCCAACGCCTTTAATGGCCACGATTTCACCTCTTTGCCAAGCGCGCACCACTCGGTCTATAATCCAATGATTGTCATTGAGTTGCGAAGAAAATTGCGTTTTGGGGCTGAACAATTGCATCGTGATGCTGCAATTGTCGCAGGAAATGGTTTGGGCAAAATAACGTTTGTCCGTCGGCGTATTGTATTCGCTTTGGCATTCTGGGCACATCTCAAACGAGTGCATGGAGGTGTTGGGCCGGTCGTAAGGGAGTTTTTGAATCACCGAATACCGAGGCCCGCACAGCGTACACGTAATAAAAGAGTAACCGAATCGCCGATTGTTGGGGTCAAACAATTCATTTTTGCAACTTTCGCAAAGGGCAAAATCGGGACTTAAAAGCAAATTGGCTACGCCGGTTTCGTTGCTTTCCCGAATGGAAAATACCTCAAAAGACTTGGCCTTTACCTTCTCAAAATGATGATGTGTGATACGTGCCAAGGAGGGCGGATGCTGAATGAGGTGTTGGTAGAAATTGGAAATCACCTCTTCATTACCTGACACTTCAATATGTATACCGTCGAGTGAATTGTTGACCCAACCCGTTAGTTTCAGCAAATTGGCCAATTGATACACGAACGGTCGAAACCCCACTCCCTGTACTTGCCCGGAAATGTGAATTTTGAACGTAGAAAGAGGGACGGATGAAACAGATTCGTGCATGATCATTTGGGAAAACCAAAGATATTCTGCTATCAAAGAAGAATAAAAGACAAAAGTCAGGTTTAAAAAATAGTTGCCAAATCTGATTTTTGTCTTTTATTGAAAAATATTGCTTGATTTTCAGTTCAATGGATTATTGAGCGCTTGAGTTTTTTGCTGTGTTATTGAGCGCATCGATATTTCTGCCCTTGGGAAGTTTATAAATAAAAAACAGGAAGACAAATAGTGCCTTCCTGTTTTAAATATGAAGTTATTGGTTGATTATCTACCGAAAAGGCCACCCAACATACCGCCTAAGCCACCGCCGCCGGAGTTGCCGCCACCGCCAAGTAAACTACCGCCGATACGCATTACATCGTTCATGTCCAATTTGCCATCAGCCATGGCATAGCCGATTTGATTGAAGTCAAAACCGCCTTGTTGTTGAGTCTGTTGAGCTTGACCGCCACCCAGCAAAGAACCCATAATTCCACCGAAATCCATGCTATTGTCGTTCGGATTGCTGGTTTTAGAGATCATAGAACCCAATACTCCGGGCAATACCTGAGCGATGATATTACCGGCAGCACTGTTTGAAAGACCAAATTTTTCCATCAAACTTCCAATTGCATTTTGGGCAATACCCGCTACGATAGGATTATTCATCAAGCTGCCACCCTGACCGCTCTGTCCGGATAAAAGTCCCATTAAGCCGCCAACGTTACCACCTTGTGCTTCGTTTTGCAGACCACCCATCACCGATTGCAAAACGGTTTGCATAGCATCATTGTTATGTTGGTTGGGGATTGCAGGATTTTTTACAATAGCCTCTTGTGAATGATCTTGGATAAGACCCATTAATTGCTCTAACATTGTCTTGAAAATTTTTTTAAGTTTGGTTCAAATTTAGAAATAATTTTAAGATGGAAAACAATCAAGAGGAGAATCTTACAAGCCCCAATCAAATTGATTCCGGCATTGAGACGAAATGGCTTGGAGAAGTCACAAATTTGTTAAAAAATTTATTATACCCCAGCGAATCCGACGAGCCAATTGAATGGATTAATTTTAAGTCGTCCGGGTCACCTCCTTGGACCATCAGTGATTTAGAATTTTATCAAGGCCTTCCTCCGAATGTGGCTGTGGAAGAAATTACCGCAGAGGATTTTTGGGAGCCCGTTACCACAATGGAAGATTGGTACGGAGAAGATGAGAAGGCCCAAACGACAAAATTTCTGGAATTAAAATCCATATTGGAAGCTCATTTAAAAAACTTTCAAGGGTTTAGAGCCGGCCAAACAGAAGTTGATTTGTACTTGCTGGGACAACTCAATGAAAAAGAATGGGGAGGTTTAAAAACTAAGTTGGTTGAGACTTAAAACAGTTTGTAGTTTAGGGTTTACAGTTTGTAGTTTATTGTCCACCGTTTACGTTAAATACGTAGAGTTTTTAACAAGACAGAATCCGTGTCCATTATGTATCAAGATTCCACATCCACCCAAATTAATGAAGCGATGCAGCGGGCTTACGCTGCGTTTTTAGAATATCGCCGTAAAAGCGGACAGGAGAAGGCCACGTTTATCAGAACTATAGCCGACGAAATTGAAGCACTCGGCGAAGTCGTCATCGAAACGGCTATGCGCGAAACTCACCTGCCTGCTGCCCGCCTCTTAGGAGAGCGCGGACGTACGTGCAACCAACTCCGCAACATTGCTGAGGTAGTGGCCGAAGGCTCGTGGTTAGAGGCGACCATCGACACCGCCCTGCCCGACCGTCAGCCGTTGCCTAAACCTGATATTCGCAATCTATTGGTGCCGATTGGGCCCGTGGTGGTATTTGGCGCGAGCAATTTCCCTTTTGCCTATTCAACTGCTGGTGTTGACCCCGCTGCCGCGTGGGGTGCAGGCTGTCCCGTAGTGTTGAAAGCCCATCCCGCTCATCCCGAAACTTCTGAAATGGTAGCGGGCGCTATTTTGAAAGCAGTTGAAAAAACAGGAATGCCCGCGGGTGTTTTTGAACACATTCACGGTGCTGATTTTGAAGTAGGGAAAGCGCTGGTAATGCACCCCAAAACAGCGGCAGTGGGCTTTACAGGGTCGTTTGGAGGAGGAAAAGCATTGTTCGATTTGGCCAATCAGCGGCCCGTACCGATTCCTGTTTTTGCTGAAATGGGAAGTACCAATCCCGTGTTTTTATTGCCCGACGCGCTCGACAAAGAAGCTGAAAAATACGCCAAAATGTATGCAAGCTCAATTACGGGCGGTATGGGTCAGTTTTGTACCAAACCGGGTCTTCTTATCGGGATAGAGGGGGCCAGCTTAGAAACTTTTAGTGCTATTTTGGCCGCAGAAATACGTCAGATTCAACCCGTTGCGATGCTGCATCCGGGCATCGCCAAAGCATTCAGAACCAAACGGGATGATGTTTTAGGCCAAGAAAATGTAACTGTAGAAGCAGAAACTGTATTGAGCTACGGCCAAGACGACGGAATTCCTTCAGTAGCGTCGGTGACAGCGGCTCAGTTTGTTCAAAACCCTGCCTTGCATCAAGAGGTTTTCGGGCCGTTTTCGTTACTTATCAAATGCCGGGATAAAGCGGAAATGCAGGAAATTGTCGAGCATTTGGAAGGGCAACTAACGTGTACCGTTATTGGTACAGAAGCAGACCTTTCGGAAGCGGCCGATTTACTGTCAGCCATCAGTTTGTTGTGCGGGCGTTTGCTGCTCAATGGCGTACCTACGGGCGTAGAAGTATGTGCGGCTATGCAGCACGGAGGGCCGTTTCCTGCCAGTACCGATGGTCGTTTTGGCTCGGTGGGCCCGCACGCCATTAAGCGATTTGTGCGGCCTTTGGCTTTCCAAAATTTTACCAATTACTTGCTCCCTGATGAGTTGAAAGACGGAAATCCATTGGGAATTTGGCGGATGGTGAATGGACAATTGGGGAAGGCCTAAAAATCAATTATATCTTTAAAGCCCCGAATTTTGATTTTATCTGATATAGTCCCGTTTTTAAACGGAGTTAAATCAAAGCAAAAAGCCTTGTAATCCAGTCGTTTGCACCAATCATTAGTAGTAAATACCACACGCCCCTCAAAATAAGGGGCGGTGGTATCTTCACGGAGATTATTATCTATGTACAATTCAAAAGTATGATTAGGGTCGCAGCCACCGCCGTAAGCAAAAGTAAGCGAGAGAGTGTTGCCTAACACTTTTGCTTCCTGAATACTGAACAGTTCGGCACTTGTTAAGGCGTCAAGATTGTTCGTGATTTTTACTGAAGAGCACTCACCTTCGGTTGCCGCAGAAATGTCGTCTTGTTGGCAACTCCCCAGCATAATAATTAAGATGAGTGATAAGAGCGAGTAAGTTTTCACGGCTGTTTTTCTATTGTTTTTCAAAAACATAATCTCCGGAACCGAAAGGGTTCAAGATTAAACGTTTATCGGTAAGTGACATAAGCTTGGATAACTGCCCATCGCTTGAAGTTATATATCCTGACCATTGTTAGAATTGATTTTCATCTTCAATGACGCAATTTTGGGGTCATTGGTTGGAAAATCACGATACTAATCTGTTTCTACCGGAAAACAAAAAAGGCAGAAAATGACGCAAAGTTTGAAATGAGATGTTCCTGCAACCGTTCAATAAATTTTCTTACCGTTCTTGTTCCCTTTTCTTACCTTCATCCATTAAGCGTTGAAAAGACCTTTTCATTCCCTTATTTTCGTTTCACATTTAAACCTTAACTACTCACATGATACCTGTTATTGTAATTCTCGTTTTGGCATTGTTGCTCGTTTGGATGACCGTTAAAGTAGTGCCTCAACAAACGGCTTTTGTAGTCGAAAGACTTGGAAAATTTTATGGGGTGTTGCAGCCCGGTATTAACTGGGTGATTCCTTTTTTAGATCGTGTGGCTTACAAACACAGCTTAAAAGAAAAAGCGATTGACATTCCGGAGCAAATCTGCATTACCCGCGATAACGTACAGGTGCGTGTGGACGGAGTTCTCTTCCTGCAAGTGATTGATGCACAGAGAGCTTCCTACGGAATTGGAGATTATATTTTTGGAGTAACACAATTGGCCCAAACTACGATGCGTTCGGAAATGGGTAAAATTGATCTGGATAAAACGTTTGAAGAACGGACCACGGTCAATCAGGCGGTAGTACACGCAATTGACGAAGCCGCGATTGGCTGGGGCGTAAAAATGTTGCGTTATGAGATCAAAAACATTACACCGCCGCAGAGTGTATTGCACGCAATGGAAAAACAAATGCAGGCAGAACGTGAACGTCGGGCGTTGATTTTGCAGTCGGATGGGGAAAAAATGGCCGCTGTCAACGTCGCCGAAGGGCAAAAACAAAAAGTGGTATTGGAATCGGAAGCGTTGAAAACGCGCCAAATCAACGAGGCCGAAGGACAGGCAGAGGCGATTAAGTCGGTAGCGGAAGCTACTGCCGAAGGGATTCGGTTGGTAGCGGCGGCAATTCAGGAAAAAGGAGGGATGGATGCCGTTCAACTCAAAGTGGCCGAGCAACTGGTACAACAGTTTGGAAACTTAGCAAAAAGCACGAATACAATGATTTTGCCAGCCAATTTTGGAGATATGTCTTCGATGATTGCCACGGCAATGAGTGTAGTAAAACAGCAAAAATAAAATGGAAATTTCACCTACCCAACTTTGGATTATTATTGGAGCGGCAATGCTTATTGCTGAGCTCCTTTCCGTATCGTTTGTGTTTGCTTTTTTAAGTTTGGGCGCCTTAGTGACGGCTATATTAACTTGGATGGGTATCCTTCCTGCCATCAGTGCGCAGCTCCTTTGCTTTTCGATTGTATCCGTAGCGTCTTTGTTTGGGTTGCGTAAACCGCTTAAAGCCTTGATAAAAAGGGATAAATCCCTTGAATATTCAGAATACGTAGGTGATAAAGCCACCGTGGTGAAGGCAATTCCGTTACAGGGAGAAGGTCGGATTTTTTATCGAGGCACCGAATGGATTGCAATAGCTAAAGACGGTCAGGAAATCCACAAAGGCACGCAAGTGATTATCAAAGAATTGGACGGCATTAAGCTGATAGTTGGAGAATAGAAAGAGTTTTTGATCAATAATTTTAAACGGCCTTGTTATTGGAATAATAGCAGGGCTGTTTAATTTTATATATTCTTTAACCATGTATTTTAAGTGCTAATGCATAATGAATCCTCGTGAAGCGGTTAATGAATGTTTGTGGTTCGCTGCTATGAGTATTCATTATTTCTTTAAAATCAATGAATTACGTCAAAAAACATCATAAAGATTTTGTTCTGTTACTAATTACATTGTTAATTAAGTAACCACTGCGAGGAACTGCTTGAAAATTAAAGTTAATCATTTGTTAATCAATAATTTGAATATTAAAAAATGCCACAGTAATTATCAAATACCTTGATATGAAAACGGAAACTGTTTATGACAATTTTTAGGCAGAGAGTTTTGGGTAACATCTTTTATGACTTTTGTTGATGATAGTTCTCCCTAACAAAGAGGGCATTTCAGTTTTGTAGTTATCTTGCGTGTGATACAAAAGTATGCCCTCTTTATTTTTCGCCCGCAAAACACTTTTGACCATTACCAAATTTCTTTATTCAATGAAAAAATTACCTATTCATTTATTTCTCTATTGCCTATTCGCTTTTGGAGCGTATGCACAAAAAAGACCTAATGTAGTCTTGATTTTCCCAGATAATTTAGGAATTGGCGAAATCGGATCTTATGGCGGCGTGCGCGGAGTGCCAACGCCTAATATTGACCAAATTGGAAAAGAGGGCATTCGATTGACCAATTTCAATGTCGAATATTCATGTACACCTTCACGAGCAAGTATCCTGACGGGGCGATATGCTACGCGCACGGGCGAAACCTACGGGGAGGGATTGACTCATTGGGAGGTAACCATTGCTGAAGGTTTACGTTCGGTGGGCTATGCTACAGCCCTGTTTGGCAAATGGGATTTAGGTGGCGATGACGATTGGCTCGGCAAACGTGAACCTACACAACAAGGCTTCGATGAATGGTACGGAATCCCGACTACAAGCCACTGGTCGCAGTTTACTTCATTTGAAGGTTTTAGTGCTACAAAAGTGCCTGTGCCATACATTTGGGAGGGGATTGATGGTAAAACTTCTCAAAAAGTCAAGCCTTTTGATTTGCAAACAAGGCGTACGCTTGATCGTGAAGCAGCCGAACGGGCCGTTCGTTTTATGGAAACCAATGTACAAAAAAATAAACCGTTTTTTCTGTATTATCCCATGACTCAACTGCATTTTCCTGGCTTGCCACATCCCGACAAGGCTGGCACAACAGGGGCTGGAGATATGGGTGATTCGATGGCTGATGTTGATTTTAATACTGGAATTATTCTCAATGCCCTAAAAAAATTAGGCATCGAAAAAAATACATTGGTGATATGGTGTTCGGATAATGGTGCGGAATTACGGAGACCTTGGAGAGGTAGCACTGGGGCTTGGCGAGGGTATTACAATTCGGCAATGGAAGGTGGAATTCGTACGCCTTGTGTGATTCGTTGGCCAGAACGCATCAAAGCAGGACAAGTTTCAAACGAAATGGTACACGAAATGGATTTGTTTCCTACCATTGCGGCGGCGGTGGGTAGTCCTGAAATTATACCTACTGATAGAGCCATTGATGGTGTCAATCAGTTGGGGTTTTTAGAGGCAAAACAAATTAATTCTAACCGTGAAAGTGCTATTTTTATGAATTCGACAGGCAAAGTGATGGCTGTAAAATGGAAAGATTGGAAGTTTTGGTACTATTTCAAAACAGAAGTGCCAGACCCAAATCCTGATAATTTGGTACGACTTTTTGAGTTACGAGCCGACCCTGCCGAAGAAACCGATATGAAAGATTATTATCCTTGGGTTGTTAGTAAAATGGATAAAATAGTGAAAGAGTATGAAACTTCACTCATCAAATACCCCCGTGTGCCTGCTTATCAAGCAGATCCTTACACGCCACCGTCGGTAGGTTTGGGTAAGGCGGTCGAGGTGTATGCACGTACCGATAGGGCAGCCTTGCCCAACCGTACAGAAGCTATTGCAAATCCTGATTTTACGGGTGCTTGGTCAACTACAGTTTTAGACACACGTTCGCCATTAATAACAACCGAAAGATCAGTCGTGCCAACTTTGGGGAGTGGATGGGGCGATAAAATAGATATTCGCCAAAAAGATGATTTGCTTTTGGTTGAAAAAGTCTTTTTTACACCACGAGATTTGCAGCCATTAATTCGCCTAAAATATGCTTTGAACGGGTCAAAAACAGAGAATAATGTCAATTTAGGACATTCTGACAATATGGCCACTTCCATCTGTAAATGGGAAAATAATCGCTTAGTGATAACAACTATTTATTCATATTTAGACTCAAAAACAAAGCAAAAGCAGGAGTCAAAAGTAGTTCAAACGATGTGGTTATCAGCAGCCACAGCCGCACCTTGGGAGCCTGTTTTGATAGTAGAAACCAACCGTGAAGCGGTTGCAGAAGGATTAAGTGCTATCAACAGAACTGTTTATACGCGTGGGTATCGGTAGCAATAAATTTGAAAATGTGCTAATTTGAAAATAAATAGTTTTAGTTTTCAAATTAGCACATTTATCTATTCATAATTTTACTTTAAAGGCTGATAAATCGTAGCCTTTGTATCTACTCTAATAACTAATCGGCAATCGCCTGCTTGACCACGAGTCTCGTCGCAAATGCCATCTTGGAAGGCATCAAAACGGCGGCCATCTTGGGTATTGACCACAAACTTCACCTGAAAAGTATCGCCTGAACGGATCGACGACAACTGAATCCCGCAGGCTTGGGCAGCTTGGGCAGCTGTGATAGTAACAGTAGAGGGTAATGTCTCGACGGTGCGCAACAGACGGTCACCGGGGGTAGCCAGACGGCTTGGCAATGCGGCATAGGCTGCATTGGGATATGCACAATTAACACCTACACCACAAGTGGTCATACCTGCGCTTAGTGTGACACGCGGGTTGTTGAAACCAATCCATAAATCGATTGATTTTACGGGTACGCCACGCCCAAAATCTTCCCCTTTGAGGTTGAATTCAAAATCAGCAGTAGCCAAGTTGCTGAAATTAAAGAAGGATTTATTGCGATTTACTTCCGCAATAGCTACTGCACCATCGGCAGCTACTGGAATAGCGTCTTTGGTTTGGCAAGACTCAGCAACGGTAATAATACCGCCTGTTGAGACCAATAAAAACAGATATATGAGTGTTCTTTTCATTTTTAAGTTTGATTATGAATGACGTTTGACTTTAGACGTTTGACGTTGGATATTATCGTTGTCTAACATCCAACGTCAAGAGTCAAAATAGATTTACAAATCCCAAAAAACTGGAGTAACAAAGTTGTTTTGGGCGGGTGCATTGGGGTTGGCCGTTAACTCGCGTGTTGAGTACAAAAACCGCAATGGAAACGGATTGACAGGCGAAAGAGGAACACTAAGCGTAGGCGAGCCTGTTCTGCGATAATCGTTGTACGCTTCTATACCATTACCCACGGTGGCGATATATTTTTGAGTCATAATAAAATCGAGGCGTGCAGCGGGAGTTGTGAGGGCATCATATTGTGTAAGAATCCTTGCCAAAAAAGCATCTATAGTAGCCTGTGGAATAGCAGGCCCTGAATTTCCAGCCGAAAAGCTACTGACAGCTTGTAGATGCTGTACGACTCCATCACGCAGGTACGTTCGTGCATTACCTGTTGTACCGAGTGTAAGCGCAGATTCAGCCAAGATAAAATTGGTCATGTAGTTCGTAAGCATCGGAAAAATACCAGCACCTGTTCCATCGGTAGTTCCAACAATACGGTGAACACCTGGTGTGGTTGCACCTGTATTGGTCAAAAACTGAAAAGTAGTTGGTAAATTACGAATCGTGTTATTGTCGTAGATGCCTCCATACGGATAGATACCAAAGGTAGCACGATTGGCTTGATCGGCTGGCTGGCCTGTGGGGTCGCCTGCAAAACGGCCACCGTAACCATTACCCGTTGAAGTGAAATTTACACCAGCGTTAGCATTTTGACGATAAATGTAATAACGCAAACGCAAATCATCAAGATTGTAAAGGCGTTCCATAAAACCTTGATCCATATAGAAATCTTTGGTAGCACGGTATTCGCTGATATGTGTCGGATGGCGGGTTTGAGGCGTCTCGGTTGTTCCAAAGCGAAAAACCCAGTCTTGCGTGCCAGTTGTAATGAGCTGATTGCCAGCAATGAGAGCGTTGATGTCCTTAATCACCCTATCACGCTCATTTGGAACGAGGCGAATTTGGTTCAACATTTTTAATTTGAGCGTATTGGCCGCACGAACCCAAAGCGTGCGGTCGCCGCGATAAAACAAATCAACAGTTCCTGGCGAAATGTATGGGTTGCGATTTAGATCGGCAATACCTTCGTCAATCAATCTGAAAAGGTCTTTGTAAATATCAGCACCTTTATCAAACTTAGGGTTAAGGTTAGCTTCGCCTTGGGATGCATCAGTATAAGGCACATCGCCCCACAAGTCCACCATAATGCTATAAATATAAGCCTTCTCGATTTTGGCCATGCCTACATACCCAAAACTCTTATCCTCTGTACCATTTTTGATGATGATTTCGAGGTCATTGAGCGCTTGTGAATAAAGGTTGTTCCAAGCGGTTTGGAAAGTAGCACCCGTATAGTCGTAACGGCCTAAGCCGAGAATGTAGGCGTGTTGCATCGCAACAGATGCTGCTCGGTTGAGGGCACTACCAGCAATGTTGACCCCTAATGAAACCTGTGTAGCAGGAAGCAGCAGCTCTAAGACAGGTTTTGATGGGTTGTTGGGGTCGGTATTTACATTCAAAAATTGGTCACAACTACTCATCACAAACAGAGAAGTAGCCAACAGAAATACATTTTTTATCTTTTTCATCTTGAAATGCTTTTGAGGTTAGAACGTTACTCTGAGATTGACACCGAAACGGCGAGTAGTAGGAACAGACACCAATTCAAATCCTTGTGCATTGCCTACACCGAGCGAGTTTACTTCGGGGTCGAGGTTCATGTATTTAGGGAAATTGGGAGCATTGAACCACAAATTACGACCACTCAATGAGATACTTGCCGAGCCAAAAGGTGTTTTAGTCAACCATTTCGCAGGGATTTGGTAGGCCATTGAAACCTCGCGTAAGCGAATCACACTCGCATCCCACACTCGAAACTCATCAGCAGTACCTTGACTACCCGAAAATGAACCTGTTCCAAAGAAAAATTCATTGACCGAAATTGGAATGTTGTTGGGTTGCTTTTTACCATCAGCCGTTAAGATTGGCAAGCGGGTTGTAGCATCGCCCAGCACACCATAAGGCACAAAAACCCGATTACGGTCTTCGGTATCGCGGGTTGTTCCGCGACTAAGCATCTCAGCCATCGAAACCGAAAGTAAATCGCCCCCATCACGGTAGTCTAACAACGCACTGAGTGAGAAGCCTTTGAACGAAATACTATTGGTCACACCAATAAAGAAGCGAGGGTTGGGGTCGCCAACGGGTGCTTGGCGGTCGGCGATAATGGCTTTTCCTGTACGATTATTGACCAATAAGTTGCCTTCGTCATCACGTACATATACATCGCCACGAATCAAACCATAAGACCGCCCCACTACGTGCATACTACTGATGGAGGTCGTAACACCACTGTAAGTAAGCTCTTGCGGGCCGCCAAGATCCAACACTACATTGCGGTTGCGTGTCAGTGTCGTATAAATATTCCACTTGAATCCATTGGAAAGCTGTACGGGGGTCAGGTCTAACCCCAACTCTATCCCACGGTTGCGGACACTTCCCAGATTGACCACTCGTGTCGTATAACCTGACGACGGGGGTACGTCAACCGTGAAAATTTGGTCGCTACTTATTTTGTTGTACCAAGCAAAGTCTATACCTACGCGGTTGTTGAAGAGTTTCATCTCCGTTCCAACCTCAAACTCAGTGATTTTCTCGGGTTGTAAAGTGCTGCTACCGAGGCGGTTGCCTTGTGTCATGATGTTGACACCATTAAAAGGAGTCCCTGTGTCAATTGGTGCTGAGTTAGCGATGGTTGGGTTGATACTAAATATCGTTTGCGTTTGGTAAGCACTGGCCTCGTTGCCTACTTGTGTCAGACCCGCACGCAACTTCCAAAAACCAATACCACTTGACTTCAATTGAAATAAGTCAGAGAGCACTATTGAGCCATTGACACCACCATAATAGTAGCTGCGATTGCCTTTGGGCAAAGTCGAAGAGATGTCATTGCGACCCACCAAGTTGACAAAAAAGATGTCTTTGTGCGAAAGCTGTATGTCAGCAAAGTGAGCGATGAAACGTTGCTTGACCAAGCCACCACCAATGGCTTGCTGCACACGAGTATTGTCTAAGTCATTGATACCAGGCACGATGATACCATCGCCGAAAACAGCCTGACGGTCGGTAACGCGCTGGTTGGCGTTTTGTCCCAAAATCACACGTAAGTTAGAGTTAGCAGAGAGATCACGGTTGATAGTTGCCAAAAACGTCCAATCTAACTCTTGTCGGTAAATATTGTCATCGGTGATATTGCCATTTGGGAAAATATCGCCCCCTCGTCCATTTACACTGCGGCGGCGGTCGTTGTAACCATTAAAACCTACCGTTGCTTGTAGATTGAGCCAAGAAGTAGCGTCAATGCCCGCCGTAAACTTACCAAAATAGCGGTCCACCTTGCTCGTAAAAGGCGAACTCTCAACCGACCAATAAGGATTGTCAATACCCACACGGTCGTAGATGCTTGCCCCTGTGATGGGGTTACGGTAGGGGTAGTTTGTCAAGTCATAGCTTGTAGGTGTCCACGGTAAAACCTCAATAGCCGATGGCCCCGACCCAATACTTGAAGACATCTGAGGCGAGTCTTGGTTGGTACTCACGTAGTTGATAGTACCGTTGATATACAGCCCGTTGTCGAGGGTGGCTTGCCCTCCCAAGTTGATACTGGTGCGATTGATACTGTTGAAAGGTACAATGCCTTTATTGTCCATGCGAGATATACCTGCCGAGATACTGGCTTTTTCGCCCCCACCTTGAATACTGATGGCGTTTTCATAGACATGGCCACGTTTATAGAAATTGTCGTAGTTGGCTTGCCCAAACGGTTCGTATTTCACTCTTTTACTGGCCAATTCTGGAAAAATCGCCCCAAAGCGACTACCCAATGGGTGCGGAATGGAGTCAATGGCCGAATACGGCGCGCCCCAAGATCCAAATACTCCCAAGCGAGTATCGCCCTCAGTACCCTGCCCGTAAGTGGTTTGGAATTCGGGGGAACTTGCAATTTTTTCAGTAGAGTAAGAAGTGTTATAAGATACTTCTAACCCTTTTTTGCTTTTTATTTTTCCGTTTTTGGTTGTGATGATAATGGCACCATTGGCGGCCCGCGAGCCGTACAAAGCTGCCGCTGCTGCTCCTTTGAGTACTGTCATTGACTCAATATTGTTAGGGTCAAGGTCAAAGGCACGGTTAGTAAAGGTTGAACCCGCCGAAAATCCACCATCGGTATTGAAAGAAGAGTTGTCAAAGGGTACGCCATCCACCACAAAAAGTGGTTGATTGTTGTTAGAAAGCGAGGAGTTGCCTCGAATCGTGATGTTGGTAGCGCCACCTGCCGCACCGCCAGAGCCTTGGATATTCACACCAGCTACTTTTCCTGACAAAGCACGTAGCGGGTCAGGCTCTGATACCTGTTGGAGTTGGCTACTTTTGATGGTACTCACCGCGTAACCAAGTGCTTTTTTCTCGCGCTGAATCCCCGCAGCAGTGACGACCACTTCCGATAGTTGCTTGGTATCTACGCTCAACTTCGCATCAATGGTCGAGGAGTTGCCAATGTTAATTTCTTGGGCAGAATAACCCACAAAAGAAAAAATCAAGGCTTGGGCCGATTGGGGAGCAGAGATTTGATAGTTTCCCTGCGCATCGGTCACGGTACCGTTGGTAGTCCCTTTGACTACTACTGATACGCCAGGCAGGGGGGCGCTGTCTTCTGCTCCAATTACCTTGCCTCGAATCATTTTTTGTTGGGCATAGGCTGTTGTTAGGCTGTAAACGAACAAACCTAAACTTAAAAGTATTCGTTTTCTCATAGAAAATAAGGGAGTTAAATGATGAAGAGTAATACAACAAAGAAAATAATAATCTTTAACTAAAACTCAAATCTGAAAAATTTGTTCTAACAAAAAAAAGAAGATGTTTAGAACTATATTCGGTTTTTGTTATTTTTTCCAAAATTTTGTTTTTGTCCAATCAACCCCAAAAAATATTAAAACTATGAAAAATGCCTTTTTTGTTTTTTGTTGCCTAATGTCATCTCTCAACTATGCTCAAGACCCCAAAAGCAAGGTTATGAACGAATTGAACAACAAAGAGATGTTTTATGGCAATTTGGCCAAGCAGATTTGGAATTTTGCCGAAGTGGGTTACCAGGAGCATAAAAGCTCGGCTTTGCTGCAAGAGCAAATGAAAAAGGAAGGTTTTAAGGTAGAAGCTGGCGTGGCTGACATTCCAACAAGCTTTGTAGCTACTTTTGGTGAGGGAAAGCCCATAATTGGCATTTTGGGCGAGTTTGATGCCTTGCCAGGTGTATCACAAGATTCTATACCAGAAAAAAAATCGGTTGGGGGTATTGCAGGACATGCCTGTGGGCATCATTTATTTGGTGTGGGTTCTATGGCAACAGCCATAGCTGTTAAAAATTGGTTACAAAATACTGGTCAAAGGGGGACAATTCGGTTTTATGGTACTCCTGCCGAAGAAGGTGGCAGCGGCAAAGTCTATATGGTACGTGCGGGGCTTTTCAACGATGTAGATGCGGTGATTCATTGGCATCCCGCCGACAGGAACTCGGCCAACGCAGCGTCTTCATTAGCCAACAAATCGGCCAAATTTAGGTTTTATGGCATATCTGCCCACGCTGCTGGTGCACCAGACCGAGGACGCTCGGCGTTGGATGGTGTAGAAGTAATGAACTACGCCATCAACATGATGCGTGAACATATACCTTCGGCTACGCGTATTCATTATGTAATAACCGACGGTGGCAAGGCTCCTAACGTTGTGCCGGACTTTGCAGAGGTTTATTACTATGTACGCCACCCTAATCGTAATTATGTGAAGTCTATCTGGGAGCGTGTTCAGAAAGCCGCCCAAGGTGCAGCTATGGCCACAGGCACTACTGTTGAGGAAGAAGTGATTGGAGGCGTATATGAACTTTTGCCCAACGAAGTACTCGGTAGGCTCATGCACAGCAACATGCAAAAAGTAGGTGGCTACAAAATGGATTCAAAAGAATTGGCATTTGCCAACACAATAATGAAAACCCAAGGTATGGCTGATAGCGACGTATCGGCCACCGAAAAGATTGACCCATTCTCCGACGAACGCCCTGGCGCAGGCTCTACTGATGTAGGTGACGTAAGTTGGGCTGTGCCAACGGTTTCGTGCCGCTCGGCTACTTGGGTGCCTGGTACCCCCTCCCATAGCTGGCAGGCTGTGGCGGCAGGCGGTACGAGTATTGGGCGGAAAGGTATGATGATTGCTGCCAAAACCATGACCTCCACGGCCATTGACTTGTTTTCGAACCCTAAAATTATTGCGGATGCCAAAGCAGAGTTTGACAAGCGTCGGGGCGAAAATTTTAAATATGATGCCTTGCTCGGCAATCGTAAACCAGCTCTGAACTACCGAGACTGAGGCCTTTGTCAACAAAAAAGCGTAAGCCTATGGCTTACGCTTTTTTGTTGATATTTGAATTTACGATTTGTTACTGAGACTTTTTCGTAATTACTTTTATTTGATTAGAATCAATTTAATCCAAGCAGACGCTTTATAGCGTATTTTAATCAAATGGTAGTCCAGAAAAGGTGTTTCAACAGACGTTACAATTTTAAAGGGCTATACTCCAACACAATCAGGTTTTGGGTCTTGACATACTCAAGAACGTTATAGCATTTTGTAAGAGATTTAGGTGCAACAGAGGGATATTCATCTTGAGACTCAAATTCTGCGCGAAATCTTAACCAAACTTTTTAAATAACCAGCAGAGAAAAGTATCTTCTATGGGTAAAATTAGACCGCGGAAGGTTTTCTTCAGCGGCCTAATTTATCTTTTATTATAATCTAACTTCTACTCAATATTTAAACGGTTTTCCTCCCGCCAATACTTCTTGTGTTTTTTCGTCAAACGTCACGCGCTGGCCTGTTCGGTAAGCAGCGTTGGCCATGATGGTGGCGATAGAGTGCTGATACCCAGCTTCGATAGGCGCATTCGGCTGCTTGCGGCTACGCACACATTCCATCCAGTTTTTGATGTGATTGAAAGTCAATGGATCACCACCTGTGTTGGCATCGGTCGCTACTTTGATACCTTCCAGTTTTGTAGGAGCAATTAAGTTGGCTTTCAATCCCATAGCAGTAGCTTCGCGTTCGCGCAGACCACCGGTAGAACTGATTTCATTGGTATCCAAGTTGATCATACCGCCGTTTGAGTAGTATAACTCTTTGGTTTCACCCGCAGAGTTAGAGAAACGACTGGTAAACTGCACCTGGAAGCCCGAAGTCGGATCGTTGGCTGGGCCGTAATCAAATACCACCGTGAGGGTATCGGGATTGGTACGACCATCTTTCCACTGATAAATACCACCGTTGGCTACGGCAGAACGTGGGTGTGGCAATCCGCTGAACCAGTGTACTGTATCAATTTGGTGGCTCATCCATTGGCCCGGGATACCCGAAGAGTAAGGCCAGAATAAGCGATATTCCAAGTATTTGCGTGGGTCAAAAGCCACTTTGGGGCGATTTAATTGGTAACGTACCCAATCCACGTCTGATTCTTTCAAATCTTTGGTCAATTCAGGACGGCGCCAGCGACCGGGTTGGTTGACGTTCCACATCAATTCAACCATCACGATTGGGCCAAATTTTCCCGATTTGATAAACTCATCGGCTGCCCAGTAATTTTCTCCACTGCGGCGCTGGGAACCTATCTGTACGATTTTGCCTGATGATTTTACGGCTTTCAACACGGCGCGGTTGTCTTCCATGGTTTCGGCCAATGGTTTTTCGGCGTATACATCGCAACCTGCCTGTACGGCTTCGATGGTATGAAGGGCGTGTTGGAAGTCAGCTGTACTCATGAAAACAGCGTCTACCGCTTTGGCGTCGTACATTTCTTCGTTGTTACGAAAAACTTTTACGTTGCCTCCCAATTGCTTGTCTAAATAGGCTTTTCCTTCATCACGACGGCGATTCCAAATGTCGGAAAGTGACGTGATTTCAAAATTCATACCCTTCGATAATTCTTTAAAAGGACCTACGTGGGAAGCACGGTGACGGTCAGAAAAGCCCACAACTCCTACGCGAACGCGGTCGTTGGCTCCTATGATTTTGGAGTAGCTCGTAGCCGACATTGCGGTGGCGGCAGTAGCTAACATTGATTTCTGAATAAATTCTCGACGTTGCATGTTGGAAACTTTGTTTTGTACATATTATAAATAAAGCAACCTTTTCTTCTATATACTTTCTAACTCCCTAAAAATCCCACCTGTTATGAGTAAAAATTTACGCAAACGTTCCCGTAATTCATATAGCGTGTTTTGTTACTAACAATTTTCCGAATCCAATCTCAAACCACTAAGACACTAAGTTGCACTAAGGTAAGTGTAGCTTTCTTAGTGCAACTTAGTGTCTTAGTCGTGATAGAAATCATTGCAATTTTAAACCACTAAGTCGCACTAAGGTAAATGTAGATTTCTTAGTGTCCCTTTGTGTCTTAGTGGTAATAGAAATTATTGCAGTTTGATAGGCCACAACAGACCCCGTTTAATTTAGTTTTTACTTGAATACTGGCCCAGCGTTGATGATTTCGTCGGAGCAACCGTCCTTAAATACTTCAAAGTTTTTGTTGAATAGCCCCGCTAATTTTTGCGCAGTAGTTGTGTATTCATCTTGGTTGGCCCAGGTGTTTTGCGGGATTAAGAACTCTGTTGGCACATCCGCACAGGTCGTTGGAATTTCAAGTCCAAAAATATCATCCACGATAGTAGGGGCATTGGCCAATTCGCCATTGTGAATGGCATCCAAAATAGCACGGGTGAAGCGTAACTTGATTCGTGAACCTACGCCATAAGCACCGCCCGTCCAGCCAGTATTGACTAACCAAACTTTCGTGTCATTTTCTTGGATTTTTTCAGACAATAACTCCGCGTATTTGCTTGGGTGCCAGACCATAAAGGCCGCGCCAAAACAGGCCGAAAAAGTAGCACTTGGCTCCGTAACACCCATTTCTGTACCCGCTACCTTAGCCGTGTATCCACTGATGAAGTGATACATAGCTTGCGAAGGTGTCAGTTTTGAAACGGGAGGCAACACGCCGTAAGCATCGCAAGTCAAGAAAATGATGTTTTTGGGATGCCCACCCACGCAGGGGGTTTTGGCATTGGGAATAAACTCAATGGGATACGACGCACGGGTGTTTTCGGTAATGGAGATGTCATCGTAATCCACTTCATGATTGATGGGGTTGTAGGCTACATTTTCCAAAACCGTTCCAAATTTAATGGCCTGAAAGATCTCGGGTTCTTTTTCAGCACTTAGATTGATGGCTTTGGCATAGCAGCCCCCTTCAATGTTAAACACCCCATCCGACGACCAGCAATGTTCGTCGTCGCCGATAAGTTTACGGTGTGGGTCGGCGGAGAGGGTAGTTTTTCCCGTACCGCTTAGTCCAAAAAACAAAGAAACGTCGCCATCTTGGCCTTCGTTGGCCGAGCAGTGCATCGAAAGTACGCCAATTTTAGGCATGATGTAGTTCATAATTGTGAACACACCCTTTTTCATTTCGCCTGCGTATTCTGTTCCTAAAATAACAAACTCCTTACGCTCAAAACACAAATCAATGCTCGTGCGGGAGTTCATGTGGGTCGTAAACGTATTGGCGGGAAATTCGCCCGCATTATAAATGACGTAATCGGGTTCGCCAAAAGTAGCTAATTGGGCTTCGGTAGGCCGAATGAGCATACTGTTCATAAACAACGCATGATAAGGGCGCGTACAAATAACCCTTACTTTGATTTGGTATTTGGGATCCCAGCCTGCGTATCCATCTACTACGTACATACGGGTACGGGTATTGAGGTAATCAATGGCCCGCTGACGATTGATGTCAAACGTATGTTCGTCCATTTTTATATTGACACTTCCTCACCAAATATCGTTGACGCTTTCGGGACGCTCAATGATACGCTTGTCTTTGGGACTACGGCCTGTTTTTACGCCTGATTCGAGAATGAGGGCTCCTTTGTCGGAAATAGCAGCACCGTTTTCAAACAAAATCGCCATTTGGTACAATTGAGCAGGCGAAGCGTTGCGAATGGTTTCCTTGTTTTTGATTCCGTACTGGAGTAGGTTGAATGAAGTGCTCATAAAATGAAGTTGTTGATTAATGACAAAAATGCGATTGCTTTTGGCTAAAATGAGGTTTTTAATAATTCAGCCAAAAGTACAACCCAATTCATTCAATGTCATAGGATAAGGGTCATTATAACAGCACTTTTATGCTAATTTCGTAATGATATTGGTCATAAAAATGCTGTTATCAATTCTTCCATGCTTATTCTGTGATGGGTTTGGAGGCATCAATTTTGAACCACAATAGCCCGCCCACAATAACAATTACCCCAATAATTCTCACTGGAAGTTCATAGCTACCCGTGGCGTGCAAAATAAATCCAAAAGCAGTAGCCATAATGGCAGAACCCAACTGCCCTGCCAAACCCATTGTTCCAGTAACCGCACCGGCATTTTTGCCACCAATATCAGTAGCTGCCGACCATGCTACAGGTAAAGTAAAATCTTTAAACGCTAACCCCAGCCCCAATAGCACAATGGCTACGCTGATGTTTTCGGTAAAAGAACCTGCAATCATACACACCCCAGCCATTACTAAGCCAAACATACCTACGTATCTTCTACCAAAAGCAAGACCGCGTTTTTTTGCAAAATAATCAGAAGCAAAACCGCCAATCAAACAACCTGCCATGCCCAAAACAAAAGGTAGTGAAACCATCCAGCCCAACTCAGACTTAGGAATTCCACGGCCATTTTGGAGGTATTTGGGCATCCAAGACATATAGAAATAAGCACCATAAAGCAGGCAATGGTACATACCCATCAAAGCCCATAAGTTGCCATTTTTGATAATGACCTTCAAAGGTAAAAAACCGTGATGAGCATTTTTTAAGCTTCGGCCTTCTTCAATTTCTTTTACTTCTTCGGTGGTGATGCCTTTCATCTCGCGTGGTTCGTCTTTAAACCAAAACCACCAAGCGATTGCCCATAAAACGCCCAATGTCCCGACAATATAAAACACCCCGCGCCAACCGTATGCTTCGGCCAATTGAATAGACAAGATTGGAGCCAATGCACCACCCAAACGACTCCCCATCCATACAACCGACTGAATACGAGCTCTTTCAACTGCTGGAAACCATCTTGCAATGGCTACCGATACCGTGGGGAATGCCCCTGCTTCGCCCGCTCCAAACAAAAAACGGACAATCAATAAGAAGTAAAAACCAGAGGCTAAGCCTGTGAGAATGGTAAAAATAGACCACCAGATTACAATTCTAAAGAGTGTTTTTTTAGGCCCGATACGGTCCACCATGAGCCCCGTAGGGATTTCAAAGCCACCATAAGCGAGCGAAAAGGCCGACAAAACCATACCCCATTGTTGGTCCGAAAGCCCCATTTCCTTGGTAATGTCATCGCCAATGGAGGAGATAGAGTTGCGGTCGAGGTAGGTAATAATGGCAAAAACCACGAAAATTAAGACGACTTGATAGCGTTTTTTCATTGCGGAAAAGGGTTTAGTAATTGTTAAAAATCTTAGTTGGTTACTTCAATGCTTTTTTCTTTAGATTTAAAAATCATGGTAAGAATCAACCCTAAAAAAATGAGGAGCAGGCCCACAAAACTCAGAAAGGTGTAGGTTTCGTCGAAAATCAAATACCCAAGAATGAGCGCATAAATGGCTTCGGTGTATCTTAGAATGGACAGAAGGCTGAGTTGGTCTTTTTGCTGGATGGCAATGGTGAAAAAATTTTGGGCCACAAATCCAACAAAGCCAATCAACACAATTAATAGACTTTCGTAGAGTGTTGGCGTTACCCAGTGGTTAATGGACACGATACCGCTGATGGTAGCCGATATAAACATGAAATAGTGCAAAATGACCAAGTGATGGTCGTCGTCGCCAATTTTACGAATAATGATAAACAACAGCCCCCCAAAAAAAGCCGAAAGGAGGCCAATACCTACGTCCAAAAAGCTAATGCGGGGGTCGAATCCTTTGAGCATTAAAATACCAGAAAAGGCCAACAAAAGATTAATCCATTGGATAGGCTTGAGTTGTTCTTTAATGATCACTACGGCCAAAATAGTGGTAAAAACGGGTGATAAATATTTAAAAGCGACTGCCGTGCCAAAGGGGATTTGGCTCAACAAATAAAAAAAAGAAAACATCGAAACGGAGCCTACCATGCCTCTGTAAATCAGCATTTTGTTGTTGCGGCCAATGAGCGAAATTTTTTGGTTGGTTAAATAAGCTACACACAACAACCAGCCAATCACCGACCGAAAAAAGATATGCTCGAAAATGGGTATTTGGGGTAAAAATTTAACCAAGAACTGCATGGCAGAAAAGCAAAAAGTGCTAATTAAGATATATTTTACCCCTTTGGTAAACCCCGCTTTGTTAATAGAAAACATAGCCCTCCATGATTTTACGAACGGTGCGGATAGTACCCGCTTTCTCTAACAAAAGCCCGTTTTCTTTTTGCTTCATTTCAATATTGGCCTCAATCACTCCCGAAGGGTGTTCGATAATGATTAATTCACGATTTTGACCATTTTCTTTACCCACCTCGGCGGCAACGGTTCCTTTTACTTTTAAGGTCGTACCTACGGCAATTGAACCTGTGACGGCAAAACTTGGATGCAGCGTTTTAGGGGTCAGATAGCGGCCTTGAATATTGTGTTTTGGATCTTTAGGGGCAGAAAGAATACCAATTTTGGGAAGTACATTGTCTTTTACGTCGCCCATACCAGCTCTTCGCCCTGCTTCAAGGCGTATGGCTTCGAGTTTGGCCATGAGTTCGGTGTTTTTTACAAAAAAAGCTTCATCTTCGTCGCCTTTCATTCCCAAATCTTGGGCTTTGAGCAGTACCATTGTTTGTCCTGCATCAATGATGGTTGCCTCCATACCGTTGATGATTTCTTTGGTTTTATCCGTTGGGAATTGTTTTCCCGTTTTTCCTCCCACCAAATTAAATAAATTTAAAATGACGGGGGCGGCTGTGCCAGGAACTCCGTCAATGTGCGTATCGCCATCGTATTTGACTTTGCCGTTGGGGGTTTGGACTATCTCCTCAATGGTGGAGTTGGTATTGATGTTATAAATCATCACCCGTGTTTCGGGGATAGTGGCTTTTACCCACCCTTTTTCAATGGCAAAAGGGCCTACGCCTGCCATCATGTTGCCGCAGGGAGGAAGTGTATCTACAATTGGATTTAGAATATCTACCTGTGCAAAAAGATAGTCCACATCAATACTGGGGCGTTTGGAAGGTTCGGCCATCACGACTTTACTGGTCACGGTCACTGCTGCGCCTAAGCCGTCTATTTGGCGTTCGTCAGGCGAACCCATTACTTTCAAAATAATGGCGTCGCGTTCTTGTTTGTTGGCGGGTAAATCACGTTTGTCAAAAAAAGGCCCTTTGGAAGTACCGCCACGCATATAGGTGCAGGGTACTTGGCGATTTTCAGTAGTTTGTGCTTGTACACAGGAAAGTCCAAAATACCCAATAAAAAAAAGAAAATAGGGGAATTTCATGGTTTCAAAAGGTTAACGTGAGGTACAATAATTGGCAGCGGAATAGCCCGCACTACGCCCGAAAACAGCCCCCGAAGCGAGCCCCGAACCGCCGGGGTAGCCGTAGAAAAATACGCCACCGACCATTTCGCCGCAGGCAAAAAGCCCGTTGATGGGTGCGTTGTTTTCGCTCAATACTTCGGCAGAGGTATTGACTTTTACTCCCCCGTAGGTAAACGTGATACCTCCCGTAACGGGGTAAGCCCTAAAAGGAGGCGTATCGAGTACATTGGCCCAGTTGGTTTTATTCAGTGCCAACCCTTCAGTCCGCCGCCCGTCTTTGCGGGTAGGGTCAAAGGGCGTTGAGGTATTGACGGCGTCGTTGTATTCGGTCAGGGTTTGCAGTGCTTTTTCGGACTCAACACCCGTAAGTTTTGTAACGAGCTCTTCGAGGATATTGGCTTCTACAAAGCTGGCATCGTGGGTTTTATATTCGCCATAGAGCAAATCCCAAACTTTGGCGTCAAAAATCTGCCATGCGAGGTTGTTGGGTCGTTCCAATACGGCCTTTCCAAATTGGGCATACGTATAGTTTCGGAGGTCAAGTCCTTCATCTACAAAGCGTTCGCCGTGGGCATTGAGCATTACCCCAAAGAGGTAGCTAATTTTGCGATAATGTTTTCGTTCAATGTGCGGAATGTCAAGGTTGCCGTATTCGGGCATATTCAAATCCATGGGCGTGGCATGACATCCGCCAAAATACCCACTAAGTGCGGCGCCTATGTCGGTGGCCATTTTGAGCCCGTGGCCCATGTTATGACGCGTACCTCTGACCCGCGCCGAAGCCCAACGTTCGCCTAAATACTTTACTCTGAGTTCTTTTTTTGGCAGTGCGCGCAAAGTAATGCTATAACAAAAAAATAGACAACGGGGGCAAATGCCTAACTTTGGAGTGACTAAACTCAAAGATTATGTACCTATTTTGCCCAAGTTGTCACAGCA
>NZ_JAIXST010000062.1 GCF_027484545.1 Runella sp.
AAACAAATCGTAATTTTGGGGTGTTAAAAAGATACCTGTGAGATTTCGTAAACCTCACAGGTCTTAAAATTAGAATTATGAAGCATTTTCATCTTAAAGTAAAAGAAGTAATCCAAGAAACGCCGGAGGCCGTGACCATTGCGTTTTGGCATCCGTTGAGTGAAATGATCAAGTATCAGGCAGGGCAGTTTTTGACCTTGCTGCTGACCATAGATGGCGAAAAAGTACGACGCTCGTATTCGATGAGCAGTTCACCCCATACCGATACAGCTCCCGCCGTAACCATCAAGCGCGTACCGGGTGGATTGGTGTCTAATTGGTTGGTTGACAAGGTGAAAGTAGGAGATTCGATTGAGGTGCTGGAACCTACGGGTCATTTTATGGTACAGCCCGACGCCCGTAATGCCCGCACCGTAGTGCTGATAGGAGCGGGGAGTGGTATCACGCCTCTGATTTCGATTGCCAAATCAATTCTGAAAATAGAAGCGGAAAGCCGCGTGATATTGCTTTACGGAAATCGGGACGAAAATACTATTATTTTCAAAAGTAAATTAGACGAACTCGGTGAGCAGTACGGGGAGCGATTAGAAGTTAGATATACCCTGAGTCAGCCGCTGAATGGCTGGACAGGATATACGGGAAGACTCAATCAATCACATATTTTACGGTTATTGGAAGAAATAAAGGGTTTTGTCCCTACCCAAGCCGACTATTTTCTTTGCGGGCCCGATGGTCTGATGGACGAAGCCAAAAATGCGCTGGTAATCCTGAAAGTACCTGCTGAACGAATTCATAAGGAAAGTTTTGTAACGGCTACCGCGCATCATCCCGTACACGAAGTGGAAGATGATGGAAGTCTGAAAACACAGGAAGTAACGGTGTTGTACGAAGGCAGTGAATACAAGTTCATGGTAGAGCCGCATCAGACGATTTTGGAGGCGGCCCTGGAATTAGACATTGATTTGCCTTACTCCTGTCAGGCAGGAATGTGTACGGCTTGTATGGGAAAATGTACGTCCGGAAAAGTGCAGTTGGATGAAGAAGACGGGCTGACCAAAGCCGAATTGGCAGCCGGATTTATTCTGACCTGCGTGGCGCATCCGTTGTCGAAGGATGTAGTTGTTGAAATTGAGTAAACCTATAAAGTCTATTAGTCGTTGCACCGTTAAGACGGGGAGGCCCAGTCCTTATAGGTTTGAAAATTTTGGCACTTTTTTTGCCGATGTTTTGGAAATCTAAAGAGTAACCTTGTTTGATTTAGTGAGTCTAACAAGCTTGATATAAAAATGGAAACCACGCTACGCCCCTACGAACTCAGCGACCGCAACGCTTTGGAAGCAATTTTTTTACTGAATACTCCCAAGTATTTTGCTCCCGAAGAACTGGGCGATTTTTTGGAGTATTTGGATATTTTTGGCGACGACTATGTGGTGGCGGTAGTAGGTAAGCGCGTCGTAGGCGGTGGTGGCTATTGGGTGCGTTCTTTTGACCAACAGGGAGGCCTTTCGTGGGCTTTTGTCCATCCTGATTATCAGGGAACGGGCGTAGGGAAGGAATTGGCATTGTACCGCATTGAACGGATTCGTGAGTCAGGGGTAGCCAAAACCATCATGGTAGAAACTTCCCAACATTCATTTGGTTTTTACGAAAAACTGGGCTTTAAATTGCTGAGTAAACAGTCGGATTACTGGTCTAAAGGCATTGATTTGTACTCGGCCATCTTGGAGCTTTAGAAGGCATATTGGCGAAATTTATCTTCCGCTTTCTCTTTGTCAATCACTCGAAAACTTGGATAATCTGCATTTTTCAGAAGGCTGTCCTGATAGAATACGTGATTTTTGTCTTTGGCGTAGTGGTCATTTAAGGGTTCAAAAGTAGCCGCATCAGCGTGTTTGATTTTCATGTTGTAATAATAAACACTGTTTTTGTCCCTAAAATACGCCCTTGAAAGGGTGCTGTCTATGACTTCAAAAGTAGGTGCATCGGCATTTTCGAGGATTGAATACTCAAAAAAGACGTTATCCGTTGATTTATAAACATTGGGATAACGACTGAGCTGTACAAAACCTTGGGAATGATTTGAAATGAGTTGCTTTTGGTAATACACCCGTTCTCCGTCGGACAAAATGTGAGGCTCAATTTCTTTTACTGAGAGTGGTTTGGCTCCCGGTATTTTTTCATTTTTGAAATAGACCGCGTTTTTGTCTTTGGAATAATATCCATTGATTGCTTCAAAACTTGGTAAATCTACCGTAAAATACAACTGTTGGTAGTACGCGTAATTTTTGTCTTTGGCAAAGTCAGTATTGATTTTCTGAAAAGACGCGTAGTCCGCCTCGCTGATGGGGTATTCACTGTAAGAAATAAACCCCAAAAGCGTATTGCGCCACACTACACGATTTTCTGCAAGTTTGACGTAGCCGTTTTTGGGGCTTTCGGGCTTACTTTTTGTATTGAACAGCTTCACAATAGGATATAAAAACAGACCCGCCAAGATGACGATTGCTCCAACGATTATCAACAATAGAATACCGATAATTTTCATGGATTGTTTAGTCTTCCAACGAAAAAGGCAAATCGTATTCCCGGATGATAGGCTTCGCTTTGCTCCGTACTTTTACTTCGACACGGGCTTTGGGCTTTTCTCCTACCACCAAGTAATTTTTGATGTAGGTGTCTTCGTAGGTAGTCCACGAATTATCAGCAATTAAGTAAGAATCAACCTTTTGCTTTTGGGCTTGGTACGCCCAACGCTCTACGTGAAGCGGTTCAAAATTGACGATGGAGGTGCCTCCGGAAATGGTATACCACACTTGGATTCCCGGCACGCCGCGGTTGCCCATTTCGGTGTTGTGCTCTACGTAAATGCGTAGAATCCCGTTGTCTTCGAGGTCGCGGACTTCAAATTCGTCTACTTTGGTTTTGATGTTTGACATTGTAAGTAAATGAGCGAATTAGTGATTTAGTGAGCGGGTCGCCGCTGCGATTAGTGAATAAATATTTGATAATCAGAGATTGATACAACCTCATTTAATTTTGCTTAACAGCTTATTCGTTTTTTTATTCCCGTACTAATCAATTACTTACCAGCTACCACCACCGCCGCCGCCAAATCCTCCGCCGCTTGAACTGCTGCCACCGCTGCTGCCGCTTTTGGAAGGAGCACTCGTGAACGTACTTCCCATGGTTTTGGATGCATCACTGAACCGTCGCGTAAACTGAGAATATGACAACCCATTGACGTTGGAATGGTACCAAGTCGGTGGCGGAACATTCAATTTTTCAAATTTGTCAGACCAATTGTCGGTCATACCGAAGACCATGGCATAGGGGAGGGATTTGTCAAAATAATGCGGATCTTCTTTGATCAATTGTTCAAGTCGAGGTAATTCTACCGTTTGCATAAACATTCGATAACCCGCCAGTTTTTGGTAAATTTCCACTCCCAATACTGATTTTTTAGGCATTTGGAAGCCGACAACTACCATTCCTGTGCCAAGTAGTAGTGAACTTAGGCCCGTTTCCATGGAAAAGAAACTGAGCAAATAGATATCGACGGAAATGGTTACCATCATGATGGAGAAAAATATAACGGCAAAACCTAAGATAATCATGGCACGTCCTGCTTCAATTCCCTTGCCTTCGTAGTGCTTATTGGCTTTGACTTTCTGACTTAAAAGCTCTTTCACGGCACCCATGGTTCTATAAAAAGAAAGTTGGAGGGAGGATAGCAGCACTTCCTGCCGATAATAGAAAAGTCCGTCAAAGAGTTTTTGTTCATAACTCGGAACGTTGCTTTCGAGAGGTTTGAGCTGAATAAACTTGTAATCAATGTCTTTTAGAAGCCCCAGCATTTTTGTCGTTTCTACTTCTTCAATTCTGATGATTCCCTTTGAGGCCCAATAAGGAATCAAAGAAATAATATCCCGTTCGTGAAGTTTGTCGTCAATCAAAACACCTGCTTCGGCGGGAGTCATGTCTTGAGGAGGGTAGTACTGCGGCGTAATCGTGATGGTCTTTTTTGTACCATATCCAAATGACGAACAGCAATAGCAATAGTGGATAAAACAGCCAATCGTTGTTCATCCACCAACGCTGTAATGAAGTTCCCAAAGAGGGTGACTGAACAGCGTGATTGGGAATGCTGACCGAAGGCTGATAAAAATTGTCTTTTCCGGAAACGGGTGTTTTAGATTCAATAATAATGTCATTTCCTTCGGTCCGAGACGTTAGGTTTTGACCGTTGAATGACGATTGAACATTGGCCTGCCATTTGGTCATTGTGGCCGATAGGGGCAGAGTGATTGTCGTTTTTGACGAAAGAATGGGTTCACCCAAAAAGTAATTATTGTTTCTGAAAAGCAGACGTGAATAGTCGGCATTGTCAGCATCAGCGATGATATTTCCTTTGAGGGTATAGTTTAATTGCACATGGCGCTCGTCACCAGCATTTACATTCTCAAAATGGATAGTAAATGGGTCATCGGCATCCTGAGTGCCTCCCTGCCACTTCACATTTTCAATCGGATAATAGGTATGATCATTGAGCCATCTTCCCGAAATTCCAAAGCTTCTTTCGGCATCAAAATTCTCAATATCAAGCTTTATGCTATGGACTGTATTGATGAATTTCAAGTCGGCAGTGAGCGTTACGTCGGTGGAACCGTCTTTGTTGAGAGTATAGTGCGTGTCGTAATTTTTGACCACAAATCGTTTGGCTAAGAAAGATTCATCCCCTTTTTCGTAAGGAATAAAGTCCTTGGGTAAAAATAAATTGACCGTCCAGGCTTCCTGTTGCTCAAGGGGTTGTGTGATAGAGCCTTTGAGGGTGCGCTCGTTTAGCCAAGTTGACTGTGCATTGTTGTTCGTACTTCCTGCGCTGCCCGTAAAAGTAGTATAAGTAATGGGTTGCGTATCGGTTTGTGGTTTGGGGAAGTGGATCGTGTACGTCGCTTTTTCAATTCGTGCTTTCCAATATTCGCCAATCAGATTCCAGTGCAATTCGCTGTGGTTGTCATAAAAGGCAACAATGTTATCTACCTCGTATTCAATAATGTATTGCTGATTTCCCTCTACCGTTTCATCGGCATCCCCGATTTTTATGCGCAGATAATTGTCCTGTGGGTCGAGTTTATAAGGATGCTTGTGTACTTTAATACCGCTGATGGGCATCGTAAGCAAGTCATTTTGAAGCAATTTGTACCTCGCTTTTTCAAGATTCGGCTGAAAATCAATGGTGTAGCGGGTCGGTATATCTTTGTAAATTCCGTGTTTGGCTTTGGTGAAAAACACATCAATCGTTTCTTTGATTTTCAACGCCCCATTGTCTTTAAGAGTAATGTCTATATCGTAATTTTTGATGTCAAAGTCTTGGGCAAAAACTGAAATACCGGTCAAAAAAAAGAGGAATACGATAAGGGCGGAGTTCTTGGAAAATTTCATGACGATTAGAATTCTTTAAAATGAAATCTTTACATTTTTGGCTTCTTCGGCGCTTTCCAGTTCAAAAAAGGGCTTTTTTACAAAATTAAATAGGCTAGCAATCAGTACAGAAGGAAAGGTGTCACACTTGGTATTGTAGTCACGTACGGTGGCGTTGTAGTAGCGACGACTGTTTTGGAGGTCACCCTCAATTTCTCCCATTGTCTTTTGTAATTCAATGAAGTTTTGGTTGGCTTTCAGGTCGGGATAATTTTCTGCCAACGCAAAAATTCCTTTGATGCCTTGAGCTAACGTCGAATTGGCCTGTGATTGCGCGTCGATGTCAAAAGGAGAAACACTGATGGCATTATTTCGCAGTTCAATGACTCGGGCTAAGGTGTCTTTTTCGTGGGTTACGTAGCCTTTGACCGTTTCCACTAAGTTAGGAATCAAGTCAAATCTACGTTTTAGCTGAACCGAAATGCCGCTCCAGGCTTCACTGACCAGTGTACGAAATCTGACCAAGCTGTTGTAAGCAAAAATCGTCCAGATGCCTGTCAATCCAACGATGATTAAGATAATGTAAAAGGGATTCATGTCAATAGTAGGTTAAGTGATGAATTAGTCGTTAATGATTATTCTTTTACGAATTTGATTTTTTCAGAAAGCTACTTTCAATTGCTCATCTACGCGCATGACTGCTTCCTGTTGGTACTGTTTTTAGTACTTCTCACGGATGATTTCAATTTTCTTCGAGCGTTCGGGTGTAAGTTTTGACAGGACAATCAAAATTTTTGACGGTTCCAAAACCAATTGCCCATTGTGCCCCAGCCATTGCCCTTAATAATCGTTGAACCTTCCGTAACTATTTTTGCAATGACCGTGTCAGCAAAAGCCTGAAACGACCCTTCCGAAACGCGGCTTCCATCGGGTTTGGAAAGGCCGAAATACAGTTTGGTTTTGGTCATGTTTTCTCCTCTGAAAACCGTACAGGCACTGAAACAGAAAAATACACAAAGGATTAAGATTTTGGAAAACATGTTGATAAAATTAGGCTTAAATGAATGGCTGTTATTGAGTTTGTCTGAATGGACACCACAAAAGTGCATGGCCGAAGCAACGGAAAAAAAAGTAAAAAAGGGAAGCGTAGGAAGCGATTACTTAAGCGTCGAAAAAGCCTACTTAAGCGTTTCGGTTTGGAATGAAATAAAAACAAAAAGCCCTCCTTTGGACGTACCAAAGGAGGGCTTAAACCTCACGGCAGCGGCCGACCGCTCCCTCAACCGATAAATCGTCCTCGTATCCCTCTCCAATTTGGAGAGGGGTCGCCGAAGGCGGGGGAGAGGCTCTGAGGGGTAAGAAGTTACAACCGAGCGGCCGCTTGCTGAACAAACGCCGTCAGTTCACTTCCTGACAACATACCTTGTGCCAGCAATGCCAAGTTATACGCATGACGAATCAATTGTTTTTGCTCGTCTTCACCGGCTTTTAGGATTTTTTGAGTCACGGGGTGATTGGCGTTGATAGCAACGTTGAGCATCGTAGGCATATCACCAAACATAGATTTTTGGCCCGAAGTTGCTGCCATGTCGTTCATACGACGAATAAACTCGGGAATCGTAATCACAATCGGGAGTTCATCGGTTGGCATAGGCTCTACGCTGATGGTCAACTTAGGAGCGCCACCAAGCGTTTCTTCAAACAGCTTTTTGGTTTTCTCTTCGTCGTCTTTGGAAAGAACGCTTTCGAGTTTGATTTCTTTCTCAATGAGTTTATCCAACGTATCGGCATCTACCCGCTTGATGCTCGTTTTTTCGAGTTTGTACTCGATGCCGTTGATAAAGTGAGGGTCAATGACGCTGTCGAACACCAATACATCATAACCGCGTTTTTGCGCCGATTGGATGTAAGCATCCTGTTTTTGAACATCGCTTGCGTACAACCAAACTACTTTTTCGTCTTTGTCCGTTTGATTCTCTTTGATTTTAGCGGTGTATTCATCAAACGTAAAGTGCTTGCCTTCAATGTTTTTGACAAGGCAATATTCCTTGGCTTTTTCGCTGAATTTATCATCCGAAATCATACCGTATTTGACAAAAAGTCCGATATCGTCAAATTTCTTCTCGTAGCTTTCGCGGTCGTTGCGGAAAATATCGGCGAGTTTATCGGCTACTTTACGCGTGATGTAGCCACTGATTTTCTTCACGTTGCTGTCTGACTGCAAGTAACTGCGCGATACGTTGAGCGGTATATCTGGCGAGTCAATAATACCGTGAAGAAGCGTCAAAAAGTCAGGAACTACGTCTTTAACTTCGTCCGTAATAAATACCTGACGGCTGTATAATTGAATTTTTTCTCTTTTCGCTGAGAAGTCATTTTTGAGTTTTGGAAAATACAAAACCCCGGTCAGGTTGAACGGATAATCCACATTGAGGTGAATCCAGAACAACGGATCTTCGCTCATGGGATGCAATTCTTTATAGAACGCCAGGTAATCTTCGTCTTTAAGTTCAGAAGGTTGCTTGGTCCAAATCGGATTGGGATTGTTGATGATTTTTTCGTCAAACTCAATCTCTACTGGCAGGAATTTGCCGTATTTTTCCAAGATGTCAGAAAGTCGGTATTTCTGCAAAAATTCTTCTGAATCTTCGGCAATGTGAAGGATGATGTCGGTACCTCGGTCGGTTTTGTCAGCGGCTTCAATCGTAAACTCAGTGCTGCCATCGCATACCCAACGGGCGGCTTCGCTGCCTTCTTTGTACGATTTAGTGATGATTTCTACCTCTTTGGCCACCATGAAAGAGGAGTAAAAGCCCAATCCGAAGTTTCCGATGATGTTGCCGCGCGTATCTTCTTTCTCTTTGTATTTTTCAACAAACTCAGCCGCGCCCGAAAACGCAATCTGATTGATGTATTTCTTGATTTCGTCGGCAGTCATCCCGATGCCTCGGTCGCTGATAGTGATTGTTTTGGCGGTTTCGTCCACTTTTACGGTCACCTTCAATTCGCCCAATTCGTCGCTGAACTCCCCAAAACTGGCTAATTTTTTGAGTTTTTGGGTAGCATCTACGGCATTGGAGACCAACTCACGCAAAAAGATTTCGTGGTCTGAATAGAGGAATTTTTTGATAATCGGAAAAATGTTGTCGGTATGAATTGACAACTGCCCTTTTTCGGCCTGTACGCTTGCTTCCATAAATCTATAGTACTGTTTAAAACTAATTGTGAATTACGAGGCCGCCCGTGCGGTGAATTGTGATTGAGTGAATCAGTAAATAGGCAGTCACTACAAGCTGTATATGCTTAGTTACTTTGTATTTTTGGTTTACCTGCTTACTGTAACCCTGCTATTGCCTACTTATCAAAACCCATTCCATCAGTGCTTAATCTGACATATTGGCAAAAAATAAAGCTGTCAGGCTTTCAAAACCTGACAGCTTTAACGTATTGTTTAACTGTAAACCGCTTGGCCCCGGCCGTTGCGGGACCCGTGCCTACCGTAAACTGTGGATAGGGTTATTTCTGCACAAATTTCACCCATACTTCGCGCATAGCCGTTTGTTTACGGCCTGTGGTGTCTTTGGGGTTGATACCCGTACCACGGCCTTCGGCATCTACACGGATGTAGCTGATACCTGCTTTCACAAAGGCATCTTTAAGGGCAAATGCCCGTTTGACCGACAAGGTTTTGTTAGTCAACGGTGCTTGGGCATCGTTGGCATAACCTACGAGTTTAATTTGAGCATTTGGATATTTTTTGAGTAGGTCGGCCAATGCCTGTACTGCGTCGTTGGAAGTAGCTTTCAATTGAGTGGTGTTGTCCTCGAAGTCTACATTGTCAAACTTAAATAATTTCCCTTTTATCGCAGCGGCATCATCCAAATAAGCGACCATCGGACCAGCGGTTGACGTTGTAGGGGTAAGAGCCGCCGGTATTTCTTTGGTGGTTGTATCTTTTGCGATGGGCTCTTGAATGGTCCTGGCTTCGGTCATTGTGGAGTCCGTTTCCGAATCTGAAGTATCTAACTCACGTTGGTTCCAAAAATAAACCCCGGCGGCTATCACCCCTATCACCAAAGCACCTATGCCTGTCCATTTGAGATAAGGACGATAATCGGTTTGTGATTGATCCATCTCTACCCCAACCAAAAAAGGCTTGGAAGCGGGTGCTCCTTCGATTCCTTTGGGAAGCGCTCCGGAGTGTTCGGTGCGCGGTACAGAAAAATTTTGGAGTAAATACTGGATACCAATGCTTTCGATGAGTTTATCGTTGATTTCAGGCACTGTATTAAGCAATCCTTCGCGTTGGTCTCCCAAATAAGCGGCCAGAGATTCGGCGTCTAAGCGTTTTTCGCTGACTTTGCGTTTTAATATCGACATCACTATCGCTACCATTATTCCACAAAGCGAAGATGAGAGCGAACTGCGCGTACCGGCATATTTGGCTACCATGCTGCTTACTGAACTTTTCAGACCGGGCAACACGGTATTAAAGTCTTTTTCTCCTATCGCTTTCAGAGCATCAACCTCCGCTTGATTTTTGAAAACTTTACTCAACTGTTCAGGTTCAAATTCAATTTTTTGAACTTGGTTAAATACCAATTTCATGCCTGATTCAGTCGTAACTCGTTTTATCAATCCTCCGACAATGGACGCTCCCAAGGCGTCAAATGCTTTTTGGATTTTTTCGGGTTTTTCGTCGTTTTGTGTCGCAATTTGACCTATCAACCCCTCAGTCAAAGCCTCCTTCAAAGATGCAAATAAGTCCATCGTTCAATATTTTGTTATGAGTTAAGGTGGGGCCGCCCGTCGCGGGCCCCCCATGCGGTGAAAAATCAAGGCATAAAAAATGATTAAGTACAATTTTTACCCTTTAATTTTTGCCTTTTACTATGGTTCCCATTGAAAACAGGGCGGAAAGTTAGTTAATAGTTAATAGTCCACAGCCCACAGCCCACAGTTTTTTTATTATCCCCAACGGCAACGCTCTGTATTCCTCAACAGACTATATGACATTTAGGTACACTTTTCAATTGCCTTTGTAGAATCTTTGATAACCATGGAATCTTAGTTGTCAATGTGCTTACCTTTGCAAAAATTAAAATTAACCAAACGCGTACATTTTTGAAACTCTCCACTCATTCTCCCATTTTGGTAACCGGGGCCAATGGCCTGATCGGAAGTACACTCATTCGGCATTTATTGGCAGAAGGGCATTCCATTCGCGGATTAAAGCGGGTTGACAGCGACCTGAGTTTGCTCAACGACATTCATGAAAAAATAGAATGGATAGAGGGGGATGTATTGGATGTTTTATCGTTGGAAAAAGCTTTTGAGGGAATTACCCATGTGATACATACGGCAGCGGTGGTATCGTTTGTACCGCGCGACCGCGACCAAATATACGAAATCAACGTAGGCGGCACGGCCAATATTGTGAATGCAGCTTTAAACTCAAAGGTTCAGAAACTCGCGTTTGTCAGTTCGGTAGCCGCTTTGGGCCGCCCCGACCCGCGCACTATTGTTGTCGATAAACCTACCATTATCACGGAAGACCAAAAATGGGAAGAATCGCCTTTGAACTCCCATTATGGTAAAAGTAAATACCTGGCTGAACTGGAAGTATGGCGCGGCGTGGCCGAGGGACTCAATGCGATTGTGGTAAATCCAAGCATGGTGTTGGGTGAGGGTGACTGGACACGAAGCAGTACGCAGTTGTTCAAATATGTAAATGATGAGAATACTTACTATACCGAAGGCCTCATCAACTACGTGGATGTACAGGATGTAGCGGCTATTGTTACAAAACTCCTGTTTTCAGAGATTAAAAACGAACGCTACATCGTAAGTGGAGGACACGTAACGTATAAAGAGTTATTTGAAAAAATGGCTGCGGGTTTTGGTAAAAAAGCCCCTTCAAAAAAAATAGCTCCGTTCTTGGCAGAAATCGTTTGGCGAGTCGAAGCTTTCCGTTCGTGGCTCACGGGCAGTCGGCCGCTGATAACGAAAGAAACGGCCAAGACATCCCGTACCCAATTTATTTATGATGGGAAAAAAGTAAAAAAGGCACTGGGCTTTGACTATAAACCACTCGATGAAACAGTGAAACGTGTGTGTGTGGCGTTGAAGAAATGAGTAGTTATTTTGGAACACAGATGAAACAGATAGAACGGATTTGCACGGATAAAATCTGTTTCAATCCGTTACATCCGTTCAATCTGTGTTCTATTGTAAAATCCTCTATGCCATCAATTTCTTGTATTTAATCCGTTTGGGCGTAGCGTCGGTGCCGAGGCGCTTGCGACGGTTTTCTTCATAGTCTGAGAAGTTTCCTTCAAACCAATACACCTGCGAATCGCCTTCAAAAGCCAGAATGTGCGTACAAAGACGGTCTAAGAACCAACGGTCGTGGGAGATGATAACAGCACAACCCGCAAAGTTTTCAAGGCCTTCTTCCAATGACCGCAACGTGTTAACGTCCAAGTCGTTGGTAGGCTCATCGAGCAACAGCACGTTGCCGCCTTCTTTGAGCATCATCGCTAAGTGAACGCGGTTCCGTTCTCCACCCGAAAGATTGCCGATTTTCTTTTCCTGATCGCTTCCCGTAAAGTTAAAACGACTTACGTAAGCGCGGGCGTTCGACTGTTTTCCGCCGAGAATAATCCATTCGTTGCCCTCCGAAATCTGCTGATACACCGTTTTGTTTGGGTCGAGCTGATTGTGTTCCTGATCGGCGTAGGCGATTTGTACCGTATCACCAATCGTAATGTTGCCGCTATCAGGGTTTTCCTGCTTGGTAATGAGCTTGAAAAGGGTGGATTTTCCGGCACCGTTGGGCCCGATAATGCCTACAATCCCCGCAGGTGGCAGCGAAAATGTCAAATTCTCAAATAAAAGTTTATCACCGAAAGCTTTGGAAACAATTTCCATTTCAATGACTTTATTTCCCAAACGCGGCCCCGACGGAATGTATAACTCCAATCGTTCGTCCTTCTGTTTGCTGTCTTCATCCAATAGCTTTTCATAAGCACTCAAACGAGCCTTTGATTTTGCCTGACGGGCTTTCGGGGCCATCCGTACCCATTCCAATTCGCGTTGAAGGGTCTTTTGACGCTTGGATTCCTGCTTTTCTTCTTTCGCTAACCGGTTTTGTTTCTGTTCCAACCAGGATGAATAATTGCCTTTCCAGGGAATTCCTTCACCACGGTCCAATTCAAGAATCCAGCCCGCTACGTTGTCTAAGAAATAACGGTCGTGGGTGACGGCAATGACCGTTCCTTCGTACTGACGCAAGTGCTCTTCCAACCACAGTACCGACTCGGCATCCAAGTGGTTGGTAGGCTCATCCAGAAGAAGTACATCGGGTTTCTGGAGTAATAAACGACAAAGGGCTACGCGACGTTTTTCTCCTCCCGACAGATTGCCAATGATGGCATCCGAAGGCGGACACCGTAACGCATCCATGGCGCGTTCGAGTTTGCTGTCCAAATCCCAGGCATCTAAAGCGTCTAATTTTTCCTGAACTTCGCCCTGACGCTCCAATAATTTATCAAAATCAGCATCCGGATCGCCAAAAGCTTCATTAATTTGGTCAAATTCCTTCAATAAATCGACTACTTCCTGCGTTCCTTCCTGTACAATGTCGAGTACAGTTTTGGTAGGATCAAGTTTAGGTTCCTGTTCGAGCATCCCAACGGTATAGCCCGGTGAAAAGACGACGTCGCCCGTATAGTTTTTATCTATGCCCGCTATGATGCGCAAAAGAGTAGATTTTCCTGAGCCATTTAAACCTAAAACTCCTATCTTAGCACCATAGAAAAACGATAGATAAATGTTCTTGATGATTTGCCGATTAGGGGGAATTACTTTACTTACCCTCGACATTGAGAAAATAATAGTTTCGTTACTCATTTTTCGTTTATTTTGTGGTGGCAAATATCGTATAATTGCCCACCAAAACCTTCAAAGCAGATAAAAAAGTAAACCAGTGATGGAAAACGCCACCTTAATGGACGAATACGGCTATGTCTCAGACGGCAAGGTATTCTTAAAAGGGTATTTAGGGAACCCAGATCGCCAAATCGGCGAAGTAAAACGCACCGAACAGGAAGCCATTGATTACTTCAAAAATCGTTTCAATATCGCTTCCAGCAAAGTTGAACAATTAGAAAAAGATGTAGAAGAAGCCCAAAATAAGGGCTCTTACCTGACAAAATTGGTACAGTTACGCAAAAAACTGCTCAGTTTTGACGGACTCGGTGATTTTGTCCCGCTCTTAGAGCGTTTGGACAAATTGGAGGTAGCCTTGGAAGATTTGATAAAAGTCAACCAAGAGAAAAATCTGGAAATCAAACGGGCGCTCTTGGAAGAAACTCGGGCAGTAACGGTCAAAAATGATGATTGGCAGGCCGCTACCGACGAACTTCAGGAAATCAAATCGAAATGGATTCGGACAGGTCCGGTTGATAAAGAATTTCACGAAGAGGTGGAAGGTACTTTTCAGTTGTTGTTAGATACTTTCTTCGAGCAACGTCGTGACTTCTTCTCGGATTTGAACAGAACCATTGCCGACCGAATTGAACGATATACGGAACTGATTGCCAAATCGGATATGCTGGTGCGGATGTATGACGTGGAAGAAGCCCGTCGTCAGCTGCGCCAAATTCAGATGGAATGGAAAGAAGTGGGAGAAATTCCGGTGAAACGTTCCGCCAAAATGTATAAACAATTTAAGCGCTCCAATCAGCGTATTGTTGATAAATACAACCGCGTCAAAGGGATTGTCGTACAAACCTACGAAAACCCATTGGTGACCAAACAACGCGAAATGTGCCGCGAAGCTGAGCAATTGGCGCGTTCGAGCGATATTATCCAAGCGGCAGATCAGGCTAAAGTATTACTTAATCAGTGGAAAGAAATCCGCCTTCCACCCCGTGTGGGAGACAAAAACGTGGCGGAACGTTTCCGTTCGGCCTGCGACAAGATATTTGAGTTGAGTTATTTGGCGCGGGTAATTACGCGTAAATATCCTGCCTTTGAAATTCGCTCATTGGAAGATCAAGTCAACATAAAAACCCGCGAAATGGAGTGGCTTATCAAGCGCGAAAAAGCGGATTTGGAAGTGACCATCGCCAGTGCGCAAAATATGCCCGCTGACCCTGAAGCCGAGCGCCAATTGATGGGTAAAATCAACATTCAACGTCGTAAAATTACGATGAAGGAGAAAATTTTAGAAGAATTCAAAGCGCAGGTAAAGTAGGGAGGAAGTTAAAAAGTTATCGCACGGGCGACCCCGCCGTTATCCGTTAATAGTTATTTGAAGTAGAAAACCTACTAACTGATAACTGTTAACGGATAACGGTTTTTACTGCTGAATTAAACAATTAGCCATTAACTGATAACGGTTAACAGATAACACTCCATTACTGTATAGAAGAGAAGAACTGATACGTACCCAACAGGAAATCCTGAATGGCGGTGCCGTGGTCTTTGCCCGGAATCGGGATAAGTTCGACATTCGTTGCACCACGCGCTTTCATGGCATTCACTGCATTTTGAGAGTTGAAATAGAAAACCAGTTGGTCAGCCGTACCGTGGTAAAGACGGGTCGGGGTTTTGGGTTTCCAATCGAAAACGTCATTGTCTTTCACTGCATTCAGAAATCCGGTATCGGTGCCGTCGGCAATTCCTTTCACAAAAGCATCCGTAAAAATGGTATTGAAACTTACGTTGATGCTTGCGTTTTCTTTTTGTGATTGAATTGGAGTCAAATAAGGTTCTTTAAAATAAGTGGAAAGCGTTCGATTCAAACCGTAAATGCGGTCGTACGTAAGCAGAGTCCAGAGATATAATTGATTTGAACTTACGGCACCTCCCGTTTTGGTACTGATTAAGTATTTCATAAAGGCCGTTTTGTCATAAGCACCGGCTCCGCAACTGGATGCTTTGAGATTAAATTCGCTGCCAGTTTCTTCTTCAATTTTCTTTTGTAACGACATCGTAGCAAATCCTCCCGCTGAATAGCCGGCAATGTAAAGCCGTTCATCCCAACTGACTTTTTGTTCCTTTACAAATTCCTTAGAAGCTCGTATCATGTCCAAAGAGGCCGAGGCCAAGCTTGCCCGGTGCTCATACGGATGCGGAACGCTATTGGAAGCACCGTAACCAATGTAATCGGGATAGGAAATGATGTAACCCAATGAAGCAAAGAGCGAGCCTGCAATGTTGGCTTCGCTGTTGGTGCCAAAATAGGAAGGTGCCTCCTGATCGGTGCGAATGGTGCCGTGTTGGATGCTTATCATGGCCGAGGCAGTGGTTTTGACGGGGTAAATCAAGGCACCCGATGCCTGAATTTCTTTTCCGTCAATAGTTTTGGTTTTATAGATAAGCTTATACACCTTGATACCATTTTGGAGAAAAGGAGCAATTTGCCCCAAAGTAGGATCTCCTGCTATGATTCGTTGGCTCAATTGATCTTTCGTAAATTCGCCAATGAGCGCACTGCTAACCAGATATTGATTTGCTGCAGGTGTTGGGTCAGTGCTTTTATTGCAACCACTGACAAATACCGCTATAACAAGGAAAAGAGCGTAAAAACGTTGTTGGATGGGTTTCATACGTAATGGACTGAAAACGTTGGTTATGTTCCTTAGCTAAACGAAGAAATGACCCTTAAAGTTGCCTTTATTTTTCAATAACCGGAGGCTTTACAATGAATATTTGTTTGGATTTTCCCGTTTTTTCATCGGTTATGATTCGATTAAAGGCCAGCGTCCTGTCATCATGTGACCAAACGAGATTGGAAGGGGAGTTTTCGGTTGGTTTGGTGAGTAACTGAAAGCGACTTTCAAAGGGTTCATTGCCGATTTTGCATACTACGATACTGCCCTCCCATACATAGCTAATCTGCTTACCATCAGGACGCCAACGTACGCTTCCTTCCACATTTTTGTCATGAAAAGTGAGTTGTGTAGCCACACCACCGCTGGGAGAAATGGCGAAAATCTGTTGAATTCCGTGGGCATCTTTGGCTAAAAATGCAAGTAAACTACCGTCAAAAGACGAGCGCACAATACCGACGCAGCCTGCTTGTGATGCATTGGCGGTAAAAGTGAGCCGGCGCTGAGCCGTGCCTTTGGGAGGCATCGGGAAAGTGGTGTCAGTTCCTTCCAAGGGTCCAAATTCGCCGGGGATAGTGATGTCGGTTGGGATATCTACGATGAATACTTCATCCACCTCTTTGCCGTTTTTGTTTTTTACTTTTCCGATAAAAGCCCGCGCTATTTGGCGTGTTCCGTCGGGCTTTACATATCCATCTGTACCTACCCAACTGTCTCCCGCCGCGTGGCTGATTTCGTCGGAACCGGGTTTGGGAGTGGGCGTTACCCGAACCACCAAAGCACTGAACCATTCGCCCGAAACATTATCGCCTTGGGCATCTTTTTCCAAGAAAACAGGATTGTTTCTTTTGGAAACACCAATGGTGCGAAGGTTGTGTTTTTCGCCCGTTTTGTCTTCCAATGCCTTCAAAACAGCGTCGTTATAGGTGTAGCCAATCCATTGCCCGTCGCCACTCCACTCGTGTCGGTGCGTGCCGCCGCGTAAGGCCCCTTTGGTATAAGGTGGGGTAATGTCGCGGGCATCCATAAA
>NZ_JAIXST010000048.1 GCF_027484545.1 Runella sp.
AGTATGCAGCTTAGGATTAGGCGAAAAAGTAACATCGTCCATTTCAAAAAAAATAGCCCAATTCCAAAACTGTACAATTGTGAGATGTCCATCTAAGCGAACGTTGAAAGAATTACCGGCGAATATGATGTCTGTTTGCCCTTGATAGCATTTCCTCTCGTCAATGTTTTCTAAAATTCTCCTAAATGAATTTCTTTCATTTCTTGAACTACCTGAAAGGTCTAATTCATCTAATTTTTGTTGAATAAAAGTAGGATTACAAGGGATTTCGCCAAACTGTCTTGGTAATCCCTCTATTGCCAATCTTGTGAACTGGATGTTTTTGCTTGCCGTTATGAAGTATTTTAAAATAGCCATTTTAGTATTAGTTAAAGGGTTAAACATCACGACAAATTTCCCCCAAATCCTTCACACTCACAACGGGAAAAATACGGTATCGGCACGGGAAATTTCCCGTATTTGGATGGGGTAATCCGCAAAAAGCCGACCTGTTTCCAAGTCGGCTTTACAAAATCTGCCTAAAAGTTATCAAATAATGATTCTTTGCTTCAATCCGCGTTTTTAACTCATTTCGCTCCGCCTAAGCTTCCTGTTTTTTTCTTTTGAAGACTTGGATTGAGTTTGTACCAAGCAGAAATAATACGCGTATTGTATTCATTCTGAACCTTTTGAAGGCGTTCGTTCAATACCGAAAAAACGGCGCGTTGCTGATTGGTAGGTTTAAAATCGGCGCTGTTTGCCCCCGCGTCGCTGGCCAACGCCTGAAGGCGCTCGTAGATTTGCATTGGGTTTCGGAACGCATCTTCGCGGGCGCCCGTCAGGTGTATATCGTAGAGTTGAGCCGAGAGCTGAGTGGCAGCCTGCTCAAATGTTGAAAACTCCGTTTGACGGCTTTTTTCTGCTTTTGACAAAGCTTCATCAGTTTTCAAAAGAGGATTTTGCATTTCCTTTGCTCTTTTACGCATCACTTCCAATTCATTTATCATCGTCACCGACTGATTCATTGCATCACGAAGTTGAAGGGAGAAAGTCACCTGCTCTTCGATATCTGCCTGAGTACTTTTGGTAGTAGGATCTTTCAAAACCTCAAACGTCTGTGTTTGTTTTTCTCCGTTTACCTCCATTTGAGCAGTGTATTTTCCGGGAGCCGCACGAGGTCCGAACAAACCATTGATTAAATCTATGTCCCAGGTAATGAGCCTCCGCGTACTGTCTTTATCAAATTGCACCCACGGCTTATTGGGTGGAAGTGTGCGCAAAATTGCGGCAGAAGGTGCTTCGTAACGCAGATCCCACCACAAACGATTGACCCCGGTTTTGTTGGAAGCATTGATTTCCCGAATCACTTTTCCGTCTTTCAAAATGGTTATTTTGGCCGCTTTGTTTAAGGTATCTTTCAGTAAAAAATTAATCGGTACCCCATAAGGAGAATTTTGCCCATCACTGAGGGTACGTTCTGTGTGCGTGCCTTCCGTTTCCTGAAAACGATAACCGGTACGAATCGGCAACAATTCAGCGGGCTTTGCGGAAGCCAGATTCTTAGAAAATCGAAGCGCCGACAAATCGTCCAAAATATAAAAACCGCGTCCGTATGTAGCCACCACCAAATCATCAAAACCTTTCTGAATTTCAAGCCAATACACGGGAGCGGGAGGCATGTTTACACGGAGTGAAAACCAAGTGAGTCCATCATCAACTGTACAATAAAGATTATTATCCGTCCCGGCATACAGCATTCCTTTTTGTTTCGGGTCTTCTTTTACCACGTGAACAAAACTCAGCATGGATTTGGGAATACCGTCGCTGATTTTTTTCCATGTTTTTCCAAAATCCTCTGTTTTAAGAATGAAAGGCTCAAAGTTTCCCATTTGGTGCAAATCCACACTGATGTACGCGACCGACGCATTGTAGCGAGAGGGTTCAATATTGGCAATCGTCCCCCATTTTGGCACGTTGAGATTCGCAGTCACATTTTCCCAGGTTTTACCGCCGTCGCGAGTAAGTTGTACTTGTCCGTCATTGGTTCCCGCCCAAATCAAATCTTTCTGAATGGGAGATTCTTCAATCGCAAACAAGGTACACCCGTCAAACGTCATCAGATTATCAATGGCAATTCCACCGGATGATTCCTGATGGGTTTTATCATTCGTTGTTAAATCGGGGCTAATGGTTTGCCAACTTTGTCCAAAATCGTCGGATTTATGAATGAATTGGCTTCCCACATAAACGCGATGCGGAGTGTGCGAACTCCAACTGATGGGAAAATTCCAGTGCCAGCGCAGTTTTAAATCGGCAGGTTTCCAACCATAAGCGGCTTCGGGCCATACTCGTACATCACGACTGTGTTGTGTACGCTTGTCATACATTTCCAAGCCCCCGTCATAGCAACCCGAAATAACGATATTTTCGTCAAAAGGATCCGGTTTGGCAAAACCGCTTTCACAACCGCCCACAACCTGCCAAGCACTCAAAGGAATTCCTCGGGTGCGACTGTTGCTCGGTCCACAGTACGAATAGCCATCCTGACGATTGCCATAGACATTATAAGGGATCTGATTGTCAACGGCAACGTGATACATCTGCGCAATAGGGAGTACAACTCGCTGATAGCTTTTACCGTGATTCAGCGAAATACTGGCACAACCATCATGCGCCATCATCATTCGACTTGGGTTCAACGGGTCAATCCAAAAATCATGGTTGTCGCCTCCGCTTTGGTAACTCCACGACCACGTTTTACCGCCGTCTTTTGAGGTTCCGTGTTTAACACAAATTGTATGAAGTTCGTTTTCATTGTCGGGAGCCAAGGTAATACGCGTATAATAAGGGGCTCGCTCGGCCATGCTGTGGTCATTGGATTGTAGTGCCCACGTGTCGCCTCCGTCATTAGACCGATATAACGCAGGGCTTTCCAATTCAAACAATGCATACACCACTTTCGGGTTTTTGGGTGAAACAGCGACCGCTACTTTCCCGACAGGCCGGTCTTTTTTACGGAATATTTTTTCATTCAGCGGTTCCCAGGTAGTTCCTCCGTCTTTAGAACGATACACACCGCCGCTTGTCCCACCACTGCGAAGCCCCCAGGTATTTATATTGATTTGCCACATTCCTGCGTATAAGATATCAGGATTGGCGGCATCCATACTCAGATCAATGGCACCCGTATTTTCGTTAATGAACAGTACTTTTTCCCAATTTTTACCCCCATCTTTAGTTCGATAGACACCTCGTTCCTGTTGTGGACCATACACGTGTCCTAAAGCGCAGACATATACGATGTCAGGATTGGAGGGATGAACAACGACGCGGCCAATGCGTCCTGTTTTTTCCAGACCCATATTTTTCCAAGTTTTACCGGCATCGTTGGATTTAAAAATACCAATACCTACCGAATGTGCCGGACGCATCACAAATGTTTCGCCCGTTCCGGCCCATACCTGCTTAGGGTCAGATGATGAAACAGCCAATGCTCCTATGGATGAGACTTCCTGATTATCGAAGATAGGATTCCAATTAATACCGGCATCTTCGGTTTTGAAAATTCCACCCGATGCTGCTCCGATATAAACCACGTTTGGGTTTCCAACTTCGCCGGTAATGGCAATAGCTCGATTTCCATCTGGGCCAATAAAACGATATTTGAGATTTTTGAAAACGTCGGGCGAAAGGTTTTGAGCTGAACCCGAAGAAGCAAAGAATAAGAGGGAAAGTAAGACACTAAAAAGAAAATTGGAAAAACAGGATTTCATTTTGACGAAGTTAGGTTTAGAGTTTGACGAAGATAGGTAAAGAATAGTTATTTTAAAACCTAATTCCTCCTCAGTTTTCTAAAGAGTAACAAAGCGCCATCAATGCCGTTTTGGTGAAAACGAACCTAACAACTCATCACAAAGCAGTGGTTAAACTTATTCATTCACTGGTAAAAGTTTCAGCAATTGTTTTGCTTCCAAGGCACCTACAACTCGATTTTGGACTTGAAGATTTTGGTCAAAAAATACGGTGGTGGGATAACTCAGTTTTCCATTTTCAGTTCCCAAAATTTCCGCCAATTCCTGAATTCCTGTATTCACTCCTGAAGGTTTAAATTTATACTTCTTATTGAGGAAAGTAAGCGAGAGAGCCTCCTCTGCATTCAGGTCAAGGCAATAAAAACTCCTGTTTAATGTATTGACAATGAGCGGATCGGTGAACGTTTTCACTTCCATCATTTTGCAGTATTTGCACCAATCAGTATGAATAAAAACCAATAAAGGTCGTCGTTCTTTGCGTAGGCTATCGGTCAAATTGTCAAAGGAAGTCCATTGGATGGTTTGGGCTTCTACCTCAAGGGAATGAAGCCCAAACCAACTGAACATTACTATGACAATAATTTTTTTCATTTGAATAAATTGTATCTCACTCCCGCAAACATCCGGATGCCTTGGTTAGGCGCGTAGACATAAGATGGGTCAAAAGTCAAGGCGTATGGATTATTGGGGGTGGCTACCACTTGGCCCGCAGCGTCAAAAGTTACCTGCTTATCAAACGGGTCGAAAGCACGGGCAATAGCATCTTTCGTTGGTGTAAAGTTGAGCAGGTTCTTCACTCCTCCGTAAATTTCCAAACCACTGTTGAATTTCTTAGTCAACTGAATATTTTGCAAACTCCACCACGGCGAATACGTTGGGCGAGGGTCTAACGGTCCCAAAACAGGCAACTTCATCGGGCCGTAGAGATTTCCCGTATAATCAATCGATAAGCCAATTCGCTGAAATGCGTACGAAACCGACCAAACGCCCGTAAATTTTTCAGTTAACAATTGTGTCATTTTCACCAATTTACCACTGCCGTCGTCTTCACGTTGGAAGACATTCATAGCGGTAGCCCCTGCCATGAGTTTCAGGCCATTGGTCAAAGAAAAATCTACGTTCAAAGAAATCCCCCGCGAAACCGCATTCCCGTTTAGGTTACTGTAAATGATTTTGTTGGGGTCAGTCAGATAATCAGGGATAATGCGATTGTTGAAGAATGTATAAAAAGCAGTTCCATCCAGGCTAACAAAACTTCCATTGGACAAAAAGAACTTACGAACGTAGTTCAAGTTACCATTCCATGAGCGTTCGGGTTTGAGTTCTTCCGTAAACACTACTTTTCTGGCACCGGTCAAGGCGGCGTGGTCTTCGGTGAAAACGTTTGCTACTCGGTAGCCATTTCCGAAGCTCAAACGCATCACATTTTTCTTATCGGTAGAAGTCCATTTATAATTTAAACGCGGTGTCAGGATATTTCCATGAATCGAATTGTAATCGTAGCGAAGCCCCAGAAGCAACTTATTATTGACATTCAATTTTATTTCATCCTGGGCAAATATCCCGGGAAGAATGATTTTTGAAGGAGCATTTTTCGTATCTACTGCGGTAGCCGGGGTATTGTCGTCGTAGAAAGTATAGCGTAATGCTGTTCCTATGAGCAAATCATGACGTTCACCGGCTTTTTTATCCCACGTAAATTGTCCAAAACCAATGTACTGTTGCGCATTATAAGGTATATTTCCGTAGTAAGAATCCTGATTATGTCCGTTTGCTGAGAATTGGAACGTAATTTTTTCTTTAATTGGCAACTGATAGGCACCTATTACTTCCCACCGTTTGGTATAAATACTTTCGGCATAAATCTCATTACTTCCCCGGTATTTGGGGGTCCATTGGGTTTGTCCTCCCCAACGATTTTCCTGAACATACCGTCCGCCGATGGTAAACAGGCGATTGTCTTTGCGCTCAAAGCTGAATTTATTGAAAAGTGAAATCCGGTTTTGAAGCGTAATATCGGTAAAGCCATCGCCGTTTTTGTCGGTAGGACGCTGAAAATTAAAGTAGTTCAAGCCAAATAAAGCCTGTGCTTTTTCGCCCAATTTGTACTTAATCCCTAAATCCGTATTAAATTCTGCCCAAGAAGTTGCCATCACATCAGCCGAAACCAACGGGGCTGAAGAAGGCTTTTTGGTAATTACATTGATCAAACCACCTACAGCCTCCGAGCCATAAAGGGTTGAAGCAGGGCCTTTTACAATCTCAACGCGTTCAATAAGTGCACTCGGGATACCGCTCAAACCATACACCGTCGAAAGCCCTGATACAATTGGCATACCGTCAATCATAATCATGGTATAAGGGCCTTCCAATCCATTGATGTGAATGTCGCCCGTATTACATACGTTACAGTTCAACTGAGGACGAATACCGTTGATATTTTGGAGCGATTCAAAGAGATTGGGAACCGGATTTCTTTTAAAAAATACAGGAGTGTAAATCTCAACCGGAACGGGGCTGTCCAGCTTGGAAACTTCTTTCATGGTTCCCGTTACTACCACCTCCGCAAGTGAATTTTCCAGTTCTTCCGTTTGGAGCGTCAGTTCCTGAAAGAATTTAGCTTCCGAAATAGTGACGGATTTAGTGATGTTGCGATAACCAATCGCCGAAATAACTAACTGATAAGTACCGTACTTCACATTTTTTATTTCAAAAATACCCTTTTCATCGGTCGTGGTGCCGTATTGGGTACCCTTTAAAGCAGCGGTACCAAATTCCAAGGGCTTTCCCTTGACGGTAACAGTTCCTCTAATACTTCCGGTCTGGGCTAAAACGGAAATTTGAGCCAGCAAAAATGCCAGCAATACGTACATTTTTCTCATTGATTTTCAGTACTTTAATAACGATGCAAGAATGATTATGAAAAACATATACCGCACGCGTATGCGGGTTTGAGTCAAACACGGGAAATGGATATTCGATAATCCGAACAGATTAGAAGTAATACAGTACTAAAGAGAAGGAGGGCCTCGGTGAGAGAAATCGCCAAAAAATGGCTTATGATAGGCCGTTAAAAGGTAAAATGAGAGACGAGGAATACGAATGATTTCAACACTTTTTATTACCGCTGCCAAAGCGACGGTCAGCGTCAACCCTACGAAAGGAACATTGATGAACATATCCAACAGAAAAAGTTCATTGTTGGTATGGTCGTTGGGTTGAAAAGGAGAATTGGAATTGGAAGACTTGTAAGGGTGAGCGTGGGTAATGATTTTACCACTCGAAAGCTTGTGTGCGTGCCTAAATACAATGCCATTGAGAAGCATCAAGGTAAAAATTACCAGGAAGCCTTGAGCGATGGTTTGTCGTATTTTAGGAATAGTTAACAAGCTGAGATTGTGTGAATAAGGGTTGTTCTGATAGCAAATCTAACTCTAATACTGGTTTCAACCTAAAAATGTTCCGAAAAATGATTTTTAAGTCAAAAATAGCTTCAATCTCCCCATTTTATTAGGTTAAGAAGACTAACTATTTGCTTTATTTTATGGATTAAAACTTGCGATTGTATCCCACTCGTATCACCTGCGTTTCGTAATAGTCGGTACTTTGCAATGTAAATCCGTTGCCCGTAATTCTTTTGTTTATCTGCATGGTATTAAACAAATCGGTGGCGTTTATAAACACATCGCCTTTGCCTTTTTGGACATTTTTCTTCAAACCCATATCCACAGAAAAACGCTTTTCAATCCGTCCTTGTGGAATAATATCGGGCGCTAAATAGATAGCGGTAAGCTGCAAATCAAAGCCTTTGGGCAAATGAGCCAAACTGTTCAGCTTCACATTACCCGATACCAACTGTTGTTTATCAGCCTTATAATTGGTCGGAACGGGGTATTTGTTCGTAACCGAAAACGCATTAATCGTATTTTGATACACATTGACACCGGCATTAATCGAAATCCATTTAGCAAGCTCCTGTTGCCAGACCAATTCTATGCCGGAGTTATAGCTTCGTCCGGCGTTCTGAAATATACTATAGAGCAACACGCTTCCCGGCACTTGGGTAGCAATACGAGTGATGGTGCCGTCGGTAATTCGATGATAAAGAGCTGCATATAAATTTCCTTTCAGCCAATTGTTTTTATAGCCCAATTCCATCGAACTTGTAAATTGCGGTTTGAGGGTAGGATTTCCCACTTTGATCAACTCAGGCTCATCATATTTGGGGAAAATTCGAATATCGACCTCGTTGGGTCGGTCTACTCTTCTGTTGAAAAAGAGGGAAATTTTATTTTTGTCATTGAGTTTATACGCCAACCGAAGATTGGGGAACGGCTGAGTGTAATTGTAACCGTCGCTTTTGTAGGTATTATGGTTTGGATTTACCTGATAATCCACTTTTACGTATTCTACTCGGAGTCCGCCTTCCAACTCCACTTTATCGTTTTCAAAAACGTAGTTCCCGTACAAAGCGGGAATGGTTTCGTAATAATTGGCCCAACCGCCCGCGCTGACATCTAAAGGCGAGTTTGCGCCTGGAAAAAACTGCATATTTACGGGAATACTGCGTCTTCTCAGTTTTACGCCCGATTCCAATCGTCCATGTTTGAGAGGTCTGATGTAATCAATGTTAAAATCAGAAACCTGCTCGTCCGACAGCAATTTGAATGAGTCCATTCCTATAGAAGCGGGCAGGGTATTGGTAAAAAAGTATTTTTCGTCTTCCCGGTGAAAAGTATAATTGTAATTAACATTCAGTAAACGGCCCGGTTGTTTAAACTTATGCACAAAAACCGCCGTAGCCATGGCGGTATATTTTACTTCGTCTTCCAAAAATTGCCACAACCGATACCGATTGGAAAAGTCGCGGTTGAAATAAGGATTATCGCCATTGTCCAGAATTTTTTCCCGATTGAATAACCCGGAAACCGAGAGGGTATTGCTCGAATTGAATGTATAATCTATGCCGGTTTTTACAGTCGCGTAGGTGGTCGTCCGGTTTCGTTTGATTTGCTGAATGATGTATTCCCCCGTATCATACGTCCGGGTCGAAAACTCATTTTTGTTCAACGTTTGCGTATAAAGCCAATCTCCCTGTAAGAAAATATTGGATTTGTGTTTTCGGTGATTGATGGAAAAAGAGGGATTTATTTTGGGCGTATTTTGAAACTGAGGACGAATACTGGGCAGATTTTCCCGCTTTATCCACAAAGCCCCCAACCCTGCCGCCAATCCTACTTTCCCGTTCCAGCCGTATTGCTCATTTTTCTTGAAAATAATATTGATGATACCCGCATTGCCATTGGCATCGTATTTGGCTGAAGGATTATTGATGATTTCAATCTTTTCAATGGCTGATGCCGGTAAATTATCCAGACCGGTTTGGCTTCCAAAGCCCGTCAAAGCCGTTTGCTTTCCGTCTATCAACACCACCACTTTATCACTACCCCGCAATTGCAATTTACCTTCCTGCGAAGTAGTTACGCCCGGCAAGTTGTTCATCAATTGTAATACCGAACCACCACTTTGACTAAGATTATCTGCTGCCAAGAACGTTTTTTTATCCATTTGGCTTGAAATACCCTGCTGCTGTCCCAGTATTTTTACTTCTTCAAGAATTTGGCGGTCTTCGGTCAAATAAAGGCTGCCTAAATCCAAAAAATCACTCAATTGCCCAACCAATACCGTTTGCTTGGCCATTTTATATCCTACAAAGGATGCAATCAACTGATACTTTCCCTTTTTCACTGAAGCTAACGAAAACAGTCCTTCTTCATTGGTAATCGTTCCCGCTACAAAAGCGCTGTCTGCTTCTGTTTTTAGTACAATATTGACATACGGCAACACTGCTTTTGTTTGAGCATCCTGAATTTTTCCCGAAAGTGTCACTCCTTTGCTTTGGGCAAACAGCGTATTATTCTCCAATAGAAGAAAGAAAACAGTTAGGAATAGAAGACGAAAGCAGCTTCTAAGTAGGGCAGTGCCGGCCGCTCTGCTATTTTGATTTTGCATATTTAATTTTGTTTTCTGTATTTTTGTTTTCTTAAACGAAAATTCTAATGGTCGTAATTTCTAAAACAATCATTCGTGAGTTTGGACTAAAACACGCTGATGCAAACGATGCTTTAAACGATTAGTTTGATTCTGTCAGAGCCGCTAATTGGTCGAATTTTGGTGACATAAAACAGACTTTTAATTCAGTTGACTACGTGGGTAATGAGCGATACGTTTTTAACATCAAAGGCAATCGCTACCGACTTGTCACTATGATTTTTTTAGACATCTGTACTGTTTTTATTCGTTTTATAGGTACTCATGCTGAATATAATCGCAACGGCGAACCGTAAAATTGACGCAACCACCATTTGAACAATGACAACGATACTGAAAACTGATTCTGAGTACAAGCAAGTCATGGCTGAAATTGAGGTTTTTTTACAAAAAGCCACTCACAATGGCGGCTTTGCAAGCTTACCATCTGCGGAAATAGAGCGACTTAGGGTTCTATCTTTACAAGCGGAAGCCTACGAAGATGCTATTCCGATCATGCCTTTGCAAGTCCCTAAACCTCAAACGCTTTCTGAAATGCTGAGTCTAAAAATGTTTCAGTTAAAATTGAAACAAAAAGATTTAGCAGCTATGCTTGACATTACGCCTACCCGACTCTCCGAAGTGATGACGGGCAAGCGCAAAGTCAACATGGATTTAGCAAAACGCCTGCATCAAAAATTAGCCATTGATCCTGCTTTTATTTTGGAACACGCTTAAAATTCTGCCCGTTTCTTCTTCGTCTCAAAGTACGTCTGCAAAGCTTTTTCGCCAAAGGTATAAAATACCACAGGCGTAACAATAATGTCCAGTAACGTACTGGAAATCAACCCACCCAAAATTACCGTTGCTACTGGATAAAAAATTTCTTTTCCGGCAGCTTGTGGGTCAAGAGTAAGCGGAATCAAAGCCAATGCCGCTACTAAAGCCGTCATCAATACAGGTACAAGCCGTTCGAGCGAGCCCCTGATAATCATGGGTTTACCAAACACTTCGCCTTCGTGTTCCACCAAATGAATATAGTGCGAAATCATCATGATGCTGTTGCGGCTTGCAATCCCCGCCAAGGTGATAAACCCTACCAACGTAGCAACCGAAAATGTACCGCCTGTGAGGAATACTGCTACCACGCTGCCGATAAGCGCCAATGGAACATTCAACATGATTTGCAACGTCAGGCGTGCGGACTTGAAGTGACTGTACAATACCAAAAAGATACCTACCAATGAGAAAAGTGCGAGAAAACCAATCAAAGAAGTGGCTGATTCCTGACTTTCGATGAGTCCGGAGTAGACCACAAAATAGCCGGTGGGCAATTGCATTTTGCCGATTTTTTCCTTGATTTCTGCCACTGTACTTCCCAAATCCCGATCCTGTACGTTCGCGGAAATGACCATGCGACGTTGGGTATTTTCGTGCATGATTTGGTTAACAGTACTCGTCAGCTCTATATCGGCAATTTGGTACAACGGAATCAATTGCCCATCGGGCGTACTGATTTGGGTGTTACGAATGGATTGCAGGTTGCTGCGCTCTCGGTCAGTGGTTCTGAGCAAAATATCAAACGATTTTTGTCCATCATAGATTTTACCCGTTACCTTACCGTTGTAAAAAATTTCGAGATCTTCCGCGATTTTACCGGCCTGTAATCCAAACCGTTGCAGGGCATCTCGCCGAATCTGAATCAACAATTGCGGAATCATGGTTTGTCTTTCTATTTGTAAATCGGTTATACCCGTTACGTTTTGCATTACGCCCTGAATATTTCCGGCAGTGCTGCGTAATTCGCTCAAATCATCACCGTAAAGTTTAAGGGCAATTTGGGCCTGTACTCCCGAAAGCAGGTGCTCGATACGGTGCGAAATAGGTTGACCGATACTGACCGAAACGCCTTTCATTACCGCTAATTTTTTGCGCAAATCGGCAATAATCTCGGTACGTCCGCGCTCTGCTCCTGCCCGAATCTCCACTTCAATTTCAGAACGACTAACGGGTTCGACGTGCTCATCCAATTCTGCCCGTCCCGTACGACGACTGGCATATTCCACTTCGGGCACCTGCAACATCAGCTTCTCGGCAAGTGTACCCAATTTGTTGGATTCTTCGAGTGAGGTTCCCGGCGGCGCAATCAGATTGACGGTAAATGAGCCTTCGTTGAAAGCCGGCAAAAACTCGGTTCCAAAAAACGGGATGGTTCCTATCGAAACTACAATCAGGACACCGGCAACTGTAATGATTGTTTTCGGATGATTCAAAGACCCATTTAAAAGTCGTGCGTCTTTGTTTTTGAGCCATTTAACCAGTGGGGTATCAGCAGCCCCCAAACCCCCGATGGGGGCTTTTTTGTTAGCTCCCCCATCGGGGGCGGGGGGGGCCAAGTAACTGCACAACACAGGGGTAAGCGTGAGCGAAACGACCAAAGAAGCCAGAATAGAAGTAATATAGGCAATGCCCAACGGAGCAAAAATTCGCCCTTCAATGCCCTGCATATAAAATAGCGGCAAGAATACCAAAACGACGATAACAGTGGCATACACAATCGAATTTCGCACTTCCGAACTTGCCGAATAGACTACCTGCAATGTCGGTTTGGGCTGAAGCAATAAACGATTTTCCCGCAATCGTCGATACACATTTTCTACATCCACAATGGCATCGTCCACCAATTCGCCAATGGCTATGGCCAATCCACCGAGTGTCAGGGTATTGATTGAAATATCAAAAAATTGAAAAATAATGGCCGTAATCACCAGCGAAAGCGGAATCGCCGTCAGGGTGATGAGGGTTGTCCTCAAATTCATCAAAAACAAAAACAGGACAATTACCACTAAAATAAAACCATCGCGCAGGGCCTCAATGACATTGTCCAGCGAGTTGGTAATGAACGACTTTTGTTGAAAAATCTTGGGATTCAGCTTAATATCTTTCGGCAAGGAGGTTTGCAGATTGGCGCAGGCTTTTTCGATTTCATCGGTCAACGCCACCGTATTGGTACCAGGCTGTTTCTCAATGGCCAAAATCACGGCGGGTTTGCCATTGATGCCCGCATCACCTCGTTTGGGTGCTGCACCAAATTGCACATCCGCTACTTGTGAAAGCAAGACCGGAACACCATTGCGGTTGGAAACGACGGTACGAGCCAAATCATCCAAGGTTTCGGCTCGACCCACGTTTCGAATCAGCACTTCTGTACCGTAATCATTGTAAAAATTCCCCGTCGTGTTTTGGGTAGTTTGTCCAAGAGCTCTGTCCACATCGTCTACGGACAAGGCAAATTGTTTGAGTTTATCGCTCGAAATCAGTACTTGGAATTGACGCCGTTCTCCCCCAATCGGAATCACCTGAGCCACTCCTTTGATACTGAGTAACCGGCGGCGAATGGTAAAATCGGCAAGCGTACGCAATTCGGCAGGATTGGTCGTATCTGCTACTACGCCCACGTACATAATTTGCCCCATAACGGACGAAATCGGCCCCATAATGGGCGTAATTCCATTGGGCAAACTAACGGTTTGCAGCTTTTCAGCCACCAACTGACGGGCTTTGTATATCTCAATATTCCAGTCAAATTCAACAAAAACCATTCCCAACCCAATGGCCGAACTACTGCGAACGACTTCTACACCGGGAGCACCGTTCAGAGCCGTCTCGACAGGTAAAACTACCTGTGTTTCAATCTCTTCCGGTGCCAGTCCGTTTGATTCAAGAAAAATCGTAACTCGCGGGCGGTTCAGGTCAGGCAATACATCAATAGGTAAACGCAGAGCCGTGTAAACCCCGTAAACCAATACCAATGCTGCCGCCGCCACCACCAAAAGGCGATTGTGAAGCGAAAATTTAATGAGTTTATCGAGCATTGCTATTGGTTTAAATACATCATTTTTAACTGATAGGCCGAATTAATTACGACCTTTTCGCCAGCTTCTAAGCCTTTGATAATGGTAGTACGATCACCGTTATTGGTACCGGTAGCCACATAAGCCACTCGAAATGTTTCAGGGCTTTCTTTTACAAAAACTACTGGTTTACCGTTTACTTGACTGATTGTAGCATTTGGTAATGACAAAGTGCGACTTGAGTGACCCATTTGCAATCGAACTGTAACAAACTCGCCGATTTTAAATGCCCCGTCCGCATTGCTCAACTCAAACAAAAGCTTCTGTGATTGGTTGGCATTGACCGCCTGTGCTGAAGAAAGCAGACGAATACGATCACTACGTTTTTGAGCACCATCTGCTGTGCCGATGACGTCCAATTTTGAGCCAGCTTTGAGCCGTTCAGCATCATTGCCAAACGCTTGTGCTTCTACGTAAACGGTGGATAAATTAGTAATGGTAAAAATCGTTTCTCCCACACCGACGGTTGAGCCGATAGCAACGCTAAATGGGGCAATCACGCCAGAAATAGGGGCGGTAAGTGCAACTATTCGGGAATTTCCTTTACCGCCTTTGGCAATGCCGTTAAACACTTTGAAATTTTCTTCGGCTTTTTGCAAACGAGCTTCGGCTTCGGCAAGGTCGCGTTTAGCCACAATATCTTCGATTTTTTTTATGCGTTCGTACTCTTTTCGGGCGGCGGTCACTTCCGCTTCGAGGCTGTTGCGCTCGGCTTGCAGGGATACCTGCTCAGTAGCATTTAGGGTTTCTTCCAATAGGGCCAAAGTTTGACCTTTGCTTACGCGTTGGCCTACCCGGGTACTCAAACTGACCAAACGCCCCGTTTGAGGGGTTTGAACTACGGCCTGTCCCGCCGAACTGGGTACAATCGTACCGTGCAGTTGAGTTGTTTCGTCAAACGCTCCTTCATTGATGGGTTGCGTCAGGATTTCGAACAAAAACTGCGTTTCTTTGGGCACTTCAAACTCATTGGAAAGATTGGCTTTCGATTTACCGCCTTCGTCACCATGGTTGTGTCCTTCGTGTTGAGCATTGACCAATCGCCAATTAGAAGTGGGCAATTGGCTAAAAACAATCATAAACACGACCAACACCTTGCGATGACGAGAGCGCATCACAAAAAATGTCAGTAAAACGCCCAACACTATCCCAACAAACAACAATCCCCAAAACTGCCAACCGTAAAGCGTAATACCACCCGCTTCCGTTTCTTCATGAACGTGTTCCGATTCATCATGCCCTACCAAAACACCTTTCAACATAAGAATGTCAGGGCCGTTGACTCCCTCTATTTTGGCCGTGAGTGAAAATGTACGTTCTTTTGTAAATTTGGATGTTATATCATAAACCCCTGCCTCTTTGGGTTTTATAACAAAAGCAGCTTTGCTGTCAAACGAGGTACTGAGCGTAATTTTTGCCCCGCTGATAGCTCGGTTTGTAACGGGGTCTGCCACGTAAAGTATTAATTTCCCATCTTCGCCGGCATGAAGATGTTCGTATTTCAAAACCAGTTCATAGCGCTCCGAAACCGCTTCTGATTTCTTTATTTTGATTTCCTCAGCAGCCGGTTCGGCTTCGTGGTCTTCATGAGTAGAACCATCTGCATGAGTATGCTGAGCATAAGTTGCCAGCGAGAAAAAAAAGCCCCCTAACCCCCAAAGGGGCAATAAGAGTAGCTTTTTTATAGTGGCTTTTTTCATAATATTCCTTTTAAATAATTGATAGTCAGAACTGATTGATTATAGCTGCGCAGGGTTTCCACGTAACGCAACCTGATTTGATACGCATCGTTGGTGGTACGCAGAAAATTGATGTAGTCCGTTTGACCGCTTTCAAAAAAACGCCGTGCGGTATTGATAATATCATTGGCTTGTTGCAAAGCAATAGTCTCGTAGAAATTGAGAGAATTTTGAAATTTAACCACCTCTCCCTGTGCCGCTTGTAAATCTACCGAAAGCACTTGTGTCTGCGCTTCCGTGCGTTGGCGGGCGACTTCCTGACCCGTTTGGGCGGCAGCAATGCGACTTTTGTACTGTCCTGCCCATAACGGAATACTCACACCCACTCGCCAGCGGTACGTCAAATTGGTTTCTCGGGTACTTTGATTATAGTAGCCTACCATAAAGCCGGGCAAGGCACTGGCTTTTTCTACCTCAAGGGTTTTCTGATTGATAACTTCCATTTGTTTAGCAGCTTCAACCAGCGGATTTTTAGAAATCTCTGAATCGGCAAGCGATAAATTCGCAAAAGACAAACGGTCGGACCGGCGCACGGCAAGGGGCAAAAGTGCAAATTGCTCATTTGTCTCTTGTCTATTGTTCATAAACAACAGCAATTGCTGCTTAGCTATAGTCAACTCCTGCGAGGCAACAGCGACTTGATTTCGTACATCAGCGGCTTGGGTTTCGGCAAAAATGAGCGCGAGTTTATCAATGGTACCTGCCTCAAAATTTCGCTTAGCAGCAATGGCAATCTGAGCATACACACTGTCTTGACCTTGCAACTGTTTCAGATAAGTATCTGCATATTGAGCATTTAGGTATACCGTCCGAATTCGGTAGTTCAAGTCATTTTCAGTGACAACTTTTTCTTTTTGAGCCAACACAATTTGCTGTTGCTGCAATTTGGCCTGTTGGGTATAAACCGTTGGAAATCGGAAGCTTTGCTGAACCCCAAGTGTGTAAAAAGTTCCTGACGGGCTATCCAGCGTTACATCAGGATTGGGGATAGTGCGGGCCGAGCGTACCAATTGTTCGTTTTGCCGCACGACCAAACCCGATGCCTTCACGGCAGGGCTGTTTTTGAGAGCAACGGCAACGGCTTCATCAGCGGTCAGTACATTCTGAGCCAACGCCAATGTTCCGAACGCCCAGCCCAACCCGACCATAAGGACGGTTCTTTGCCAGTATATTTTCATTAAGAATGAGAATTAATTGGGAGAAATAAAGAAACTAAACACTGATTATGTCAGCGGATTTCTGCCCATTCTAGATCAGGAAAGACTGTACGAAAGCCAAAAGCGAACGCCCGAATGTTCGTCGAAAAAGGGGAATGTGAGAAACCGAAGAATGAATTTCTGAAGAAAGTAGACTGGTTTGAAAAACAAACGCAGGCAATAAATTAGCTTGAAAAACAGGCGTAAATGCAAAAAAAGCAACCGACGTTTTTAAAAGCGTTTCGGCTTCCAAATAAACAAAATTGACCAGATCTTCGGAATGAGAAGTCTCAAAACCAGAATCAACGTGCTCGTGTTCCTCCGATTCGGAATCGTGGTGATGTTCGTGTTCGCACGATGTATGAACCCAAGTGGAAAGAAGGTGATGATGCTTGCCGTGTTCCTCGCACGAATGTTCCAGCACGCCGTAGCCATTGCCCGCCCAAAAGACGAGTAATGCCATACCAAATGCCATGAACTGTTTGAGGAATTGCTTCACCGAATTACTTATTTTCAACAAAAGTAAAGTAAAAGAGGGTGCAACACAGTTTCAACATATAAAAATCACAAAATAAGTCCCCACAAAAGCGATAATCCTGAAAAAATGGTTAATTAGCAGTACAAAACTAACTACTATTCAAACATGACATTGCTCGGTTTTCCTATTCTACTAATCGTTAAACTTCTTTTCGCAGCCTTCAGCGGTGTCTTGTTTACGCAATCCGGCTTGGATAAAGTCTTTCATTACCAAGGCAATTTGGATTATTTTAAAGACCATTTCAAGAAATCGCCCTTGGCTTCTACGGTAGGTTTATTAATGCCAGTGATTACGTTGTTGGAAACATCCGCCGGATTAATCTCTTTGGCAGGGTTGGTTTTACTCCTGGCAGGAAGTGATTTAGGTCCTACCACTGCCGCTTTAGGAATGTGTCTGGGAGGAGTTTCGTTGGTCAGTTTATTTTTTGGACAACGATTAGCACAGGATTACGCCGGTGCGGCTGTGTTAGTGCCTTATTTTTTAATGACAGTGGCAGGTTTGGCACTGTATGCTTTTTAGGCTAAGGTTAAAGTGTAATCCGGCATTGGTAATTTAGAATCACACTTTGCCCTTTACACTTTAACCTCTTTTCTTCTATCTCCAATTGGCCCGATTGGCCTTCCAATTACTTTTCACAGGTACTGCTTCAGTGGTGTTCCTATTGGTGGGTTTCTTGGCTTGTTCCATTAAATATCCCACCAAAGCGGCCGCAATTTTGGCTTCATCTTCATCCACTTCCTTTTTAAGAACCTCGGGCGTATAGTAGTGTTTTACAAAATGTGTATCAAAATTTCCCGATGTAAATGCCTCATGCAGCATCACAAACCGACAAAAGCCTAACGTGGTCTGCACCCCGGTAATGTCATATTCATCAATCGCCCGAACCATTTTGTCAATAGATTCTTGACGCGTTGCGGCGTAAGTGATAAGCTTTGCAATCATGGGGTCATAATAAATCGGAATTGCCATTCCCTGTTCAAAACCATCGTCTACCCGAACACCATTTCCTTGCGGACGAACGTAGGTTTGTAACGTGCCTACATCGGGCAGGAAATTATTGGTCGGATCTTCGGCATATACCCGAACTTCCATGGCATGTCCATGTATTTTCAGGTCTTCCTGATTGATTTGCAGCTCTTTTCCTTCGGCAATATAAATCATTTGACGCACCAAGTCTACTCCCGTAATCATCTCTGAAACAGGGTGTTCTACCTGAAGGCGCGTATTCATTTCCAGAAAATAAAAGTTCAGTTTGTCATCCACAATAAACTCTACCGTACCTGCGCCATAATACCCGCACGACCGTGCTACATCCACGGCACATTTGCCCATGGCTTCCCGAATTTCGGGGGTAAGACAGGAGGAAGGCGCCTCTTCCACTACCTTTTGGTGGCGACGCTGCACCGAACATTCGCGCTCAAACAAATGGATGATATTGCCGTATTGGTCGCCCAACACCTGAATCTCCACGTGGCGCGGAGAGGCTATGTATTTTTCAACAAACACAGCTCCGTCTCCAAAAGATGAAATGGCTTCGCTTACGGCACGTTCCATTTGCTCATCAAACTCTTCTTCATTTTCAACAATCCGCATTCCTTTTCCACCACCGCCGGCGCTTGCTTTTATCAAAACAGGATAGCCGATTTGACTCGCAATTACTTTAGCTTCTGCTCTGTCGGTAACGGCGTCCGGAGTACCAGGCACCATCGGGATATTATATTTCGCAACCGTTCGTTTTGCCGACAGTTTATCGCCCATCACATTAATGCTTTCTGCCGACGGGCCAATAAAAATCAAGCCCGCGTCTTTGACCATTTGTGAAAATTTGGCATTTTCGGACAGGAAACCATAGCCCGGATGAATAGCGTCAACACCGAGTCTTTTACAAACTTCAATGATTTTATCCCCTCGAAGATACGATTCCGAAGAAGCCGCCGGTCCGATACAGACCGATTCGTCCGCATAGCGTACATGTAAGGCCTGACGATCGGCTTCACTATAAACAGCTACAGTTTTAATACCCATTTCACGGGCAGTTCGCATGACGCGGAGCGCAATTTCACCTCGATTGGCAACGAGAAGTTTTTTGATAGAAGGCATATTTTTAACATAAAGGCACCGAAAGTTACAACTTATCGTTTATTGTATTAAATTTATATTGGTAAAACAGTATAGGCAGAATGAAAAAAATCAGTTGGGTTTTAGCTTTGGGATTCTTCATTGGGCAAAACGGCGTTTGGGGGCAGCAGGTAACGATGGTGAAATGGCCCGATGTCCAGAAAATTTTAACCCAAAAATCAGACACAACCTACATTGTTAACTTTTGGGCCACTTGGTGTAAGCCCTGTATTGCAGAATTACCGTCTTTTGAACAAATTCAGCAAAATTATAAGGGTCAAAATGTGCGAGTTCTTTTAATTAGCATGGATTTTGCGAAGGAATTAAAAACACGGGTGATTCCTTTTATCAACCAACGAAAAATAAGGAGCAGAGTCTGGTTGTTGAATGAACCAGACGCTAATAGTTGGATTGACAAAGTAAGTTCCGAATGGTCCGGAGCCATACCGGCCACGTTGATTGTTAACAATTATAAAAACAAAAAAGTCTTTTTTGAACAAAAATTAGAGTACAGTCGTTTGGTGAAGGAACTCACTGATTTTCTGTGACTTTTTTTATAAATTTCGTCAAAATGTCAAACATATCAACGACCATGAAAAATAAGTTTTGGCTGTCATTAGTGGCTGTATTGGCATTAGGTACGGCGACTACTTTGTTTTTTCAACAAAAGAAAGCACAGGCCTCGCCCGCAGGCTACCCCATAGGAGCTACCGTAGCAGATTTTAAACTCCAAAATGTAAACGGAACCACTGTCAGCTTATCCAATTACAAAGATAAGAAGGGTGTAATTGTGGTATTTACCTGCAATCACTGCCCCTTTGCCAAGGCGTATGAGGAGCGGATTATGGGGTTAGACAAGAAATACGCTTCTCAAAACTTTCCCGTTGTGGCCATTAATTCCAACGACGGGGCTGATTATGAGGAAGATTCTTTCGATAACATGAAAAAACGTGCCAGCGAAAAAGGCTATTCTTTCCCTTATTTACAGGACGCAACACAAGCCGTTGCGAAGGCTTTCGGCGCTACCCGCACTCCGCACGTATTTATCTTACGCAACGACGGAGGCAAATTTACAGTACAGTACATTGGCACCATTGATGATAATTACCAAGACCCGGGCAGCGTGACCAAACGGTATGTGGAAGATGCGGTCAACAATATTCTGACGGGGAAACCCGTCGTAGTGACTCAAACTAAAGCCGTGGGTTGCGCCATAGGCTGGAAAGACGCTTAGGATATTTGGTAGTCTATAGTTTACAGTCGGCGGTAAACGAAAGGGTCAGCATTCGTCTGGCCTTTTTTATTTGCCCAATAGCTCCCATTTAAAAATTCCCAGTTTAGCAAGGCAATAACGCATAGAAACTCGCAAGACGCCCAAGCCATACTTCATACTGCGTTGAAAATTAATGGAAGAAGCTTCTTCAAAATATTTGGTTGGGCAGGTTACTTCGGCTATTTCGTAGCCTTTCCAGAATATTTGGGCAATCATCTCATTGTCAAACACAAAATCATCGTCACATTTTTGAAAAGGCACATTTCGCAACACCTCACCCGAAAATGCCCGATAACCGGTGTGGTATTCTGACAGTTTTTGATTCATCAGGATGTTTTGTGCCAATGTCAAAAAACGGTTGGCAATGTATTTGTACATGGGCATTCCGCCCTTCAAAGCGCCTTTCCCTAAAATTCTGGAACCAAATACGACTTGGTAAAGACCGTTACCAATCATGGATATCATGGCGGTAAGCAGCAAAGGAGTATATTGATAATCAGGGTGAAGCATAATGACAATATCCCCGCCGAGTTCAAGAGCCTTGGTATAACACGTCTTTTGGTTACCTCCGTATCCCTTGTTTTTATCGTGTCGAATTACGTGTTCTATGCCAAGTCGTTCGGCCACTTCTACGGTATTATCGGGACTTGCATCATCTACTAAAATAATTTCATCCACCAAGTCAAACGGAATCTCACGGTAGGTTTTTTCCAAAGTCAACGACGCTTTGTAAGCGGGCATGACCACTATTACTTTTTTGCCTTTATACATTCAAAATTAGCGGTTTATAACTCACAGTTCAGGTAAACCATGAGCTATTGAGCGTACAAAGTTAGCCGGGTCAGACAGGAATTCCAACCTTGGCCTAAACTTCTACCCCGAAAAGAAAGAGAGTTAAATCAAAATTTCTGGCTTACAAAATAAAATATACCTTATTTGAAAGTACAAATCAGACCCGTTGATTTCAAGGCTTCGCCAGCAAGAACTCCTTTACCAACTCCAATTGATCAGTACTTAGGAAATCTGCACCCGCTTCGCGAAGTTTTTTCCAAACAGCAGGGTCTTCAGGACACGCCCACAAACGGAGTTTTTTGCCTTCGGCGTGTACTTTTTTTACCAATTCGCTTAATTTTTGAAATTGCTCCGCTGACATTTCATCTTTCCCGCGCCATGTAAGGTGATTGGCGTAATTGTCACTCACCACGGGCATCAGTTGCGCACTTAGTTTTTTACCCAAATCGGCAGGCCGTCCGTCGAATGAAGCTAATCGCTCTTTCGATTTTTTTAACGTTTCAATCGGGCGATTTCCTGAAATAAATAAGGTCACGGCACCTGCTTTCGGGCTATTGCCTTTATAAGAAGTAAGGATTGAACTGTAGTTTTGAAGCAGCTTTTCCAACGCTTTATAAGTACTTTCGGCTTCGGTTTTAAAATCAATCATCAAATAAAAGGGACCTTTATAGCCGGCATATACTTGATTATTATTTTGACGAATACGCTCGGCCAACGGCTTTAAGTACAGATTTTCCAACGTATGTGCCGAATTATTGAACGACGGGCGTTCGTGCGAGACAAAAAGCGTATCGTTGATTAAATAAACATCAGCTTCCACGCTCGTAAACCCTTGGTCTAACGCATCCCACAACGGACGCGACTGTTCATAATCATTATGTGCGTGGGCGTTGGGAAGGGGAGTTACGTTAGGCTTTATCGGAGGCACCTGTAGTTTCGCAATGGGCTGAACCCAAGCCGTTTCTACATCTCCCGCACTAAATGGATTGTATTTGGGCTTGGTTGAGATGATTTTGGCACGTACCATCAAATCCTCTTCCCCCAAGGTGTAGCTTGCCACCGTTCCTTTTATTTCACGAAAAATTTCGGCTTTCTCTTTTCCTTTCTTAAGACCAATCAGTTGAATCGTATAATTCACTCCCACCTCGGCTTTGACTCGAAAAGAAAAACTCTCCGGCGTTTGGGTAAGATTTTCCAATTCTACCCCTGAAGTGGCGTAAAATTGTCCCGCTTCCAGAGATTCAATCAAGGCGCGGGGTGTTAAATTAGGCGCATTGACCATGACCCAGCCACGGCCTGTGTTGCTGTATTCCAAGCCAAAAAACTGATAATTGTGGCTATCATCAGTAGCCAAACCATACATAAGCGGGCGGCCCTGTTGCAGGAAATGCGCGTTGATTTTATCCCACATAGCTTCGGTTCCTTCCCGTTTTTCATCGCCGTAATTATTCACCAGCGGGTGACCGTTGAAAACCTCGAAAAAGCGTTCAAATTTCAGTTGCATCAGGTCTTGGGCCGTAACTGCATAGTAAAAATTGGGGTGATTGATGTGGGGAAACATGGGTTGCCCCGTTTGGCGACGTTGGGCTACCACCAAATCAATGTTGTTTTGCATTACCTCTGCCACGCTGTTGCCGCGTTGAGGACGAATGAGGTTTTGCACGTTGGTCATGTTGATATGAATCGGCTTGCTATCGTAGCTCGTCGAAACTTCTTCACTTTTAATAATCAGGAACTTACCTGCTTCATCAAAGTAACTGCGGTATTCCGGCAAATTTTTGAGACGAACCTTCAAGGAGTCATTCGGACCTGCTTTGTACTTCACCCAATCGGGGCCAAACGTACGCAGATAACGCTCAAAAGTGCGGCGCCTCTCAGGTACGCGGGGCACATTCACCCATTTTTCTCCTTCCTGAAAGGTATTATGATCCGACAAGCCCACAAAATTGTATCCATTGGCTTTGTACCAATCCATGATCATTTCGGGATAATCGTCGCCATCGCTCCAAAGCGAGTGCGTATGCAGATTGCCTTTGTACCAGTTTTGGGCAAAGACCGTGTTACAAAACAAAACGAAGACAAATAGATAAATCAGTCTCATAATATCAAAATGGGAATAGAGCAGGGTGATAAAGCGGAATGACGAATTTAGATTTACGAATGACGAATATAAAGCAGATATAGATAGGGACATAACTAATTGGAACAAATAATTGTAGAATTCCAAAAAATGGGATTCCAAAAATCGTCAATCCATTTTCTGGCAAAAGACAGGGACTTTGATGCCTTTGTGAA
>NZ_JAIXST010000015.1 GCF_027484545.1 Runella sp.
CTCATGTAAAGAGGTCAAGGCCACAAATTTGGCTGGTTTGAGTCGTATTTTATCGTAATCCATAAGGAGGATAATGTTTCGCGAGTTATTATAAAATAATTTTGTCAATATTCACTATTGGCTTGGCTCTGGAAAAATGAATCTATGAAAAGTAAAGTAAGCCTTCTGTCAAAATGAAATAGAATTTACGGCGTTTTAGCTTTTGTAGAAAATACAACCAAGATGCGCCCCATCCCCTTTACTAAACTGCCTTTTCGTTTCTTTTTCCTTTTGTTTTGGTGTTCGCAAGTAGTGCGAGCTCAAACTAAGCCCAACTTTGATATTTTTCAAATCCTTCCCAAAGACCACGTAATTAGTTCGTTTAGTGGTTTTCCCTGTGCTACGTTTACCTTCACCGGACGCCAAGCCAAAGTAGTGAAGCCGGTAAAACCGGCCAAAAATTTCCCGTGGATTTGGCGGGCCCGTTTTTGGGGACATGAGCCGCAAGCGGATAGTGCCTTATTGGCGAGAGGGTTTCACGTAGTCTATTGCGACGTAGCCGAGCTCTACGGTAATGCTCAAGCTGTTGACATTTGGAATCAGTACTATGATTTTTTACGCAGCGCAGGCTTGTCTCCCAAAGTAGCTCTCGAAGGATTCAGCCGAGGCGGCGTATACGCCTACAATTGGGCCATTGCCAATCCCGAAAAAGTGGCCTGTGTGTATGCCGATGCTCCCGTGCTTGATTTGAAAAGTTGGCCAGGCGGCAAAGGACGGGGGCCCGGAAGCAAAAAAGATTGGGAGGTTTTTAAGCAGGATTACAACCTCAAAACCGAAGAAGAAGCGATGCTTTTCAAAGGAAGTCCGCTCGACAACGTAGAAAAAATTGTAAAAGGCGGTTACCCCATGCTGCACGTTTGCGGCGATGCGGATGAGGTGGTTCCCATGGAGGAAAATACTGATTTGTTTGAACAACGGGTGAAAGAATTGGGCGGTAAAATTACCGTGATTCACAAACCAGGCATCGGACATCATCCGCACAGTTTGAAAAATCCAACGCCCATAGTTTCCTTTATTTTGGAAGCAACCGGCTACGAAAAATAGCCCAATAATTTATTGTCCTGAAAAGACCTAATTCACTAAATTACGAATGATAAAAGCATTCTCAGTAATTTTCCTGACTTCACTGAATATTATAGCGCAAGTTAGGATTGACAAATCGGCGGTGACAATAGCTGCTCGTTTTTCGCCGCCTGCGGGTTTTGAACGCAGTATTGCCGAGCCGACCTCTTTTGGGGCCTATCTGCGGCAATTACCGCTCAAAACTTGGAACAGCAACGTGTTGTATTTTGACGGGCGTTCTAAAAATACCCCTGACGTGTACGTTTCAGTGGTAAATTTAGGCATTGGTAGAAAAGATTTACATCAATGCGCCGATGCCGTGATGCGTTTATGGGCAGAATATTTGTACGCAAATCGTCGTTTTGAGGACATTTATTTCAATTTTTTGGCCGATGGCAAGCCACGTTATTTTAAGAAGTACGCTCAAGGTGACTATTCGTATCCGAAATTTTGGAAATACATGGAGTCTATTTTTGCCTCGGCCAACACCCGCTCTTTACACGCTGAATTGAAACCCGTGCCGATGTCAAAAATGCAGATTGGGGACGTTTTTATTCAGAAAGGCGTACCTTTTGGTCACGCGGTACTTGTCGTTGATATGGCTCAGAATCCTGCAACGGGCCAACAGGTGTATCTGCTCGCTCAAAGCTACATGCCTGCGCAGGAAATTCAGCTCTTAATTAATCCTAACAATGCATCAATCAGTCCTTGGTATGAACTTAAAAATGAAACGATTGAAACTCCCGAATGGACATTTGAACCAGTGGATTTGCGGCGGTTTTCTGAAAAAGAATGATTTGCGGTGCATAGCAGCTGTTTTATCCGCGTTCTGTTTTTATTCGACGGCCTCTGCCCAATCCCAATACCTGAAAGCTTATCCTGACCACATTGCTCGGGTAACTAAAAATCAAATCATTTGGAAAGATTCGACGGTCATGACGTTTGATGACGGCAAGAAAAAGCCCTTTGCCGATCTTCTCCAAAACGCTGATTTAGAAGATCAATTAATCCAAAAATATCCTCTAATCACCATTCATAAGCCGCCGGTCACCAATCAAGACCCTGGACGTTTTCGTTATGAACCCTTTTTTCGGAAGATGTACGGAAACACGCAGGAAGAAGTGCGCAAAAATCTGACGGAGATTATTTGGCTGCCCAAAACGTTGAAAAAGAAACTGTTAGTGACAAAAATCAATCAGGTGGATAAGCATTTTCAGGCTTTGTCAGACGAGTTGGAGTCGCACCCGGAATTAATGAAATACGTTGATAATCCTGCCGGTACTTTTTCTTATCGCGTTATCAGCGGCACCGACCGACTCAGTATGCACAGCTACGGCGTAGCCATTGACATCAATCTTAATCTTTCGCACTATTGGCAGTGGGATTGTAAGTGTAAAGATGAAAATGTCCCACTTACTTACAAAAATCTAATTTCGGCCAAAGTTGTCGAATTGTTTGAAAAACACGGTTTTATCTGGGGCGGTAAATGGTATCACTATGACACCATGCACTTCGAATACCGGCCTGAATTACTGCTGAAGTAAAATGTAGTTATGCACTCATTGGATAATAGTATTCACCTGCTTCTTTAGCCAAGTGTAGTCCGAACTCAGCCATAAGTTCATCCAAGTGCTTGGTATGCTGTTCCCTTAGTCTTTCAAATCCCTGAATGGCTAATACGTCCGGCTTGTTAAGACTTTTGTGTCTTTCAATAGCCAAATTAGCTCGTTCAATATGCTCTAACACATCGTTAATGGCTTCTTTCAAAAAAGCAGATTTCGATATTTGCGGTTCATTTTTCATGGGTGAAAGTAAATTGGAATAATACCTTTAGGATATTTCTTTCCGTTACGTTGGACTCGTGTTTTTGAAAAAAGATCTAACCAGTAAAGCTTATCTGAAAGTGTAACTATTTCATAATAAGGGTGCTCAATGGGATATTCTTTGATAAAATAGCAATCCAACTTCTTTTCTTTATGTAACTGAAGACCCTTATACTTTTCCAAGACATTGTATTTTTCATCATAGATAGTTGAGCTCAGTAATGTAACAAAATCCAAATCTCTTGGATTTTCTTCTTTTGTAATAAAACTTCCGTCAATGAATTGAGTAAAAGACTCGCTGACTTCTGCTCTAAAAGCACTTAAATAATTTAGATAGTTATTGAATATTTTCTTTCGGGTTAAAGAATTTGGGAAGTCGTTGATAAAAATATCTTCAAAAGTTTAAAGTCAATTTTTGTAATTTCATAGGGATATAAGTTTCCTTGTAAATCAAAATGCATAAGGTAGGTTAAAATTTATATTTCAAAAATAGTTGAAATTTTGATAGGAGTAAAGAAGGTTGCTTCAATCTAAACTTAAAAATATACTCTGAATTACTGCTGAAATGACCGTAAAATAACCATTGTGTAAAAATTACGCAAAATAGTTGCTACTTGAATTTTAATCCATTTTCTTTGTGTCAACAAAACGCAAAGTAAATGAACAATGACCTTTCCCACTACCCTCGTCCGTCAGTTACGATTGACTGCGTCGTGTTTGGTTACGACGGCGAGCAGTTGTCGGTATTGCTTCTCAATCGCAAAGAGGAACCTTTTGTCAATCAGTGGACCTTGCTGGGTGGCTTTTTGAATTTGGACGAAACCTTTGAGGTGGCTGTCGAACGCATTCTATCCCATAAAGCAGGATTGGCAGGCTTGTACTTAGAGCAACTTTACACTTTTGGCGGACTCGACCGTGACCCGCGTGGGCGGGTGCTTTCGGTGTCATATTATGCATTGGTTAATCCACGTCAGTTCGAATTGGTAGTAGGCAAAATGGCCAATGACCTGCGTTGGTGTTCTATTCAGGATTTGCCGGTGCTGGGTTTTGACCACAATCGTATCATCGAAATGGCCCGCCGTCGATTGGCGGCTAAGGTGACCTATCAACCTGTAGGATTTGAGCTGTTGAATGAACAATTCACGATGACCGAACTGCAAGACCTCTACGAAAGCATTTTGGGAGAGTCACTTGACCGCCGCAATTTTTATAAAAAAATCACGGCTTCCGGTATTCTGAAAAGCACCGGTGAACGCCGTACGGGCCTCAAAAGCCGCCCGGCCGAGCTTTTTGCCTTTGACAAAACACGTTATGAACAATTAATGCAAGAAGGATTTCAATTTAAAATTTAATACAACAGTTATGAAAACTCTCCCCGTTCTCTTAAAAGATGGCTACAAAGTAGGCCACAAATTTCAATATCCTGAAGGTACAACGTTGGTCTATTCCAACTTCACGCCGCGCAAATCTCGCAATGCCGAACTGAACGAGATTGTGTTTTTTGGGTTACAGTATTTTATCAAAGAATACCTCATTCGGCAGTTTAACGAAAACTTTTTTCAATTGCCCAAAGACGAAGTCATGCGTTTGTATAAACGTCGGATTGATGACTATTTAGGTAAAGACAGCATTACCTACGACCATATCGAAGCGTTGCATGATTTGGGCTATTTGCCGCTCGAAATCAAGGCATTACCCGAAGGGAGCCGTGTCCCGATGCGCGTACCGGTGCTGACCATTTGGAATACAAAACCCGAGTTTTTTTGGGTGACGAATATGCTCGAAACGCTCATGAGTGCTATTTTATGGAAACCTGCTACATCAGCAACCACGGCCTTTGAATACTTACAAACATTCACCCGTTATGCGCAGGAAACAGTAGGCGAAGACCTAAGTTTTGTGCTGTGGCAAGGCCATGATTTCTCGTTTCGTGGCATGTCGGGCATTGAAGATGCGACTATGAGCGGAGCAGGACACTTGTTATCTTTTACCGGTACGGATACCATTCCTGCGGTCGATTTTTTAGAACAATACTACAATGCTGATTGCGAAAAAGAGTTGATTGGCGGCTCAGTTCCGGCGACAGAACACAGTGTAATGTGTATGGGAATGCAAGATGCCGAGATTGCTACGTTTGAACGACTTATTTCTGAGGTTTATCCCGCAGGGGTCGTCTCCATTGTGGCTGATACGTGGGACTTCTGGCAGGTGATTACGGAGTTTTTACCCCAATTAAAATCACAAATCTTAGCCCGTGACGGAAAAGTAGTCATTCGCCCGGACAGCGGTGATCCCGTCAAAATCATTGTAGGTGACCCTGATGCACCCGAAGGAAGTCCGGCATATAAGGGAGCGATTGAATGTATGTGGGAAACTTTCAGAGGAACGATTACACCACAAGGTTTCAAATTGTTAGATGGGCACATCGGCCTGATTTACGGCGACAGCATTACTCCCGCCCGTCAAATTTCTATTTTGGAAGGACTGAAACAAAAAGGATTTGCGAGTTATAATGTGGTATTGGGCATTGGCTCGTACACCTATGAGTACGTCACCCGTGATACGTTTGGTTTTGCCATGAAAGCGACCTACGGAGAGGTGAACCACGAAGGACGGGATATTTTCAAAGACCCCAAAACCGACGACGGCACTAAAAAATCAGCCAAAGGTTTGATGGCGATTCACACTGACCCTGTTACAAACAAATACACTTTACAAGACCAATGTACGTGGGAAGAAGAAGCTAAAGGTGAACTTAAAACCGTTTTTAGAGATGGTAAATTGTTGATTGATTGGACGTTGGGAGAAGTGAGGGAGAGAGTTAGAAAGGGGCTGACAGCATAAAAGTGTTCGACAAAAAATTGTTATGAATACAAAATCCAAAATAACCATACTGAGAGGCGACATCACTCAAATCAAAGTAGATGCAATCGTCAATGCAGCAAATAGCTCATTACTGGGTGGAGGTGGTGTGGATGGGGCTATTCATCGAGCTGGTGGTCCAAAAATCTTAGAGGAGTGCTATGAAATTAGAAATAAACAGGGAGGCTGCAAAACAGGGGAAGCAGTTATTACGACAGCAGGAAATTTGCCTGCAAAATTTGTCATTCATACCGTTGGCCCTGTTTGGAATGGGGGAAAGAAGAATGAGATTGAATTATTGGCAAAATGTTATCTGAATTCGATGAAACTGGCTGTTAAGAATGAGGTAAAAACAATAGCTTTTCCTAACATCAGTACGGGCATTTATGGTTTTCCTAAAGAAAAAGCAGCACCCATCGCTCTCCAAACAGTAAATGATTTTTTACTGCAAAATGACTCTATTCAAGAAGTTCTATTTGTTTGCTTTGATTCTGAAAATGAACAACTTTATAGAGCTTATTTACAAAAGTTGCAGCCATGAATTACAACCTCAACTGGCTCTTAGCGCAGCAAAAACCCTTAAAATACCTATTCTTTTGGGGACATCAGCCGAGCAAAGACGGCACTATTACCAAGACGTGTTTTAGTCAGTGGTGGGAGAGCGCTTTTGAGGTGGAAGGAACGGTTTATCCCACAGCGGGACATTGGATGATGGCGCAAAAGGCAGAACTATTTGGCGATGACGAAGTTTTTGAAAAAATTCTGAAAGTAAAATCGCCCGCCGAAGCAAAGAAATTAGGACGCTTGATTCGTAATTTCGACGAAGCTGCTTGGCTTTCAGAAAGAGAAAAAATTGTAGTGGAAGGTAATTTTCATAAATTCAGTCAAAACAAAGAGCTCAAGAAGTTTTTACTCCAAACCGACAGGCGTATCTTAGTGGAAGCAAGTCCCGTGGATGTGATTTGGGGAGTTGGGCTTGCCGCTGACAATCCTGCTATTTTGCATCCTGAAAAATGGCAGGGACTAAATTTGTTGGGGTTTGCTTTGATGGAAGTGCGGGACAAATTACGAACGTAACACCGGTTGCATGAAAAGAATACTGGCCATAGGCGACATACACGGAGGCTTGCGGGCGCTTCGGCAAGTGCTGGAACGAGCCGAGGTGACTGCTGAAGACACGCTTATTTTTCTGGGTGACTACGTAGATGGCTGGAGCCAATCGGCGCAGGTAATTGATTTTTTAATGGAGTTGGAAACGCGTCAGCCGTGTCTTTTCATGAAAGGAAATCACGATTTGTGGTGTGAAGGATGGCTTGAAGGCGGCTTAGTTTCGCATCAGTGGCTCAATCACGGTGGGAGCAGCACGGCAAGAAGTTACCAAACTATAGATGCTCAAACGCGTTTGGAACATTTGAAATTTTTCAATCGAATGAAGCCTTACCACATTGATGCTAAAAATCGTCTGTTTGTTCATGCCGGCTTTACTTCGATTTATGGGCCTGAACATGAACACGATGAGAGTAATTTTTCGTGGGACCGAACACTGTGGGAAACAGCCCTTTCGATTGATAAAAACCTTGACCCGAGTTTATTTCCGCGCCGCTTGAAGTTATTTCGAGAAATTTTTATCGGTCATACGCCCACGCTGAATTACAATGAGTATATTCCGATGAACCAATGGAATGTCTGGAATCTGGATACGGGTGCGGCTTTTCACGGTCGGCTCACGCTCATGGACGTTGATACTAAAGAGTTTTGGCAGAGTGACATTTTACAAAATTTATATCCCGACGAAAAAGGTCGTAATCGTTAAACACAAAAAAGAAAAACAGCCACGTATGAAAACGCTTGATCTCATTACTCCCGAAAATTCAGATATCTCTTTCAAATCATTCACTTTTCCCGACGGTCAGCCCCACCTGAAAATTGAAACCGCTCATTTAACCGATGAAGAGGTTCGTTGCCGAATTTTGGCCCGAATTGCTAATCCCGATGATTTACTAAAAGTAGTATTGGCCAAAAGTGTCTTGGAAGATGCGGGTTTTGAGCGCATTGAATTGGTCGTAAGTTACCTGATGGCGGCTCGCATGGACCGCGTAATGACCATAGGCGAACCGTTCTCTTTGCGGGTAGTGACTGACATTTTAAATAGTGCAGGTTTTAGCAAAATCTCTGTTTTTGACCCACATTCGGAAGTGACTACGGCACTTTTGCGCCGCTCAACGGCCATTCCTAACTATCGTTTTGTCCAAGATTGTTTAGATGATTTTTTGGAGAGAAATCAACAAACGGATTATTGGCTCATTTCTCCGGACGCGGGAGCCTTAAAGAAAATTCACGGTGTAGCTCACTACGTAGGGGCAGAGCACGTAGCGGAGTGCATGAAAGTAAGGGACGTAAAAACGGGACATTTATCAGGATTCAAAACACTGGAAGCTGATTTTGAAGAAAAAGTTTGCGTGATTGTGGATGACATTTGCGACGGTGGAGGGACGTTCGCCGGGCTTGGAGGATTACTCAAAGAGCACAATGCAGGCAAAGTGGTTTTGGTAGTAAGTCACGGAATTTTCAGCAAGGGTTTTGATATTTCCAACATTGATTTTATCTATACGACAGATTCCTTTAAGGGGTTGGAGGAAACTCCGACGCACGTTTCAGTGAAAAAAGTCACCGAGTATCTATAGAATCTTACTTCATCAACTCTCGTAATACTTCCAATGATCTGATTTCTCCTAAGCCTTCGAGGTGGATTTTATAGTAAAAAACCAACGTGTCCAGGAGTTTACTGCGTTGCAAACGTGTTAAGTGGGCGGGATAGTCGAACGGTAAATGGATAAAGGCTTGAAGGGAGTCTCGCATGACCGGTTCCAGTTTATAAGGGTAAAGATTTTCATTGAGTTCCTGCTCCATTTCACGGACGGTCTCGGCGCCAAAACCCAGATAAGAAGCTAATTTGGCCAGAAACTGCAAGTGAAAATTTTCGTAATGTTCTTCCGTTTCTTCCAAATAAACAATCGATTCGACTAAAAATTGGAACAGAGGCAGGTTGGTTTCTTCTTCGCGTAAGGTCTTGACCAGCAGCTCGGTCATAAACAAAGCAATGCTCGACTTGACAAAGTCAAAAGGTAAGCTTCGAAAGGGCAAACTGCACCGAACTTCCGAAAGCCGGTGAATAGTTTGCTCTTTGCTTTTGTGATACACTACCAAATCCAGTAAGGTCAGCGGTTGGAACAACGCAATGCGGTTTGTTTTTGATTTGGCCGAACGGACGCCATTGACGATATAGCTCTGAATGCCGAATTCTTCAGTATAAATCTTAACAATAATGGAAGTTTCGCGAAAACGAATGTAGTTAAGTGCGATTCCACGGGTTTTGTGAAGCATAATAATCAAAAGCTAAAAATCAGTAGTGTGTCGTAAGATTTTGAGTAATTTGCCAACGAAAATACGTTTCAAGTTTATGGAAAAATTACTGGTAATTAAAATTGGTGGCAATGTCATTGATAAGCCCGAAGCCCTTCAACGATTTTTACAGACTTTTGCCGAACTCCCCCAACGCAAAATATTGATTCACGGAGGTGGAAAAATTGCGACCCAAGTAGCTGATAAACTGGGTATTGAAACCCTTATGGTGGAAGGTCGTCGAATTACAGACCAAACCATGCTTGATGTGGTTATCATGGTGTATGGTGGGTTGGTTAATAAAAATATTGTAGCCCAATTACAAAGTCTAAGCAGCAATGCTATTGGACTTACAGGAGCCGATGCTGGCGTGATTCGTGCCAAAAAACGCCCCGTGAAAGAAATTGATTATGGGTTTGTAGGTGATGTGGAATCAGTAAATACGTCACAATTTATCTTATTTTTAGAAAATGGACTGGTTCCCATCATTGCACCGCTGACTTTTGAGCCTGTATCGGGCAGTATGCTCAATACCAACGCCGATACCATGGCCTCAACAATCGCGGTTGCTTTGGCCGCCAATTTTGAGGTAAATTTAGTGTATTGCTTTGAAAAGAAAGGCGTTTTGTCTGATCCTGAGGATGACGACGCCGTTATTCCTCGACTCAACCCGATTTCTTATGCCGACCATAAAGCATCGGGTAGTATCAATAAAGGGATGATTCCTAAGTTAGACAATGCCTTCAATGCTCTTCAAAACGGAGTAGCGCAGGTCACAATTTGTCATGCTGACGAATTACGGAATGCCGTGCAGGAAGGTGCCGCAGGAACTCAATTAACGATTAATAACTAACAGTACATCTACTAAAAATGTCAGCAGAACAAAACCTCGCCAACCTCGGCATTATTTTACCTCCCCCTCCCGCTAAAGGCGGCGTTTATACTCCCGTTGTAGTAACGGGCAATTTAGCTTACGTTTCCGGACACATCTCTCTTGAGCTTGACGGCAGTGTAATTGCGGGAAAAGTGGGGAGAGACCTCACCGCCGATGAGGCCAAAGAAGCCGCTCGCAAAACGGGTTATTTAATCCTTTCTACCTTGCGTTCGCAATTTGGCAGTCTCGACAAAATCAACAAAGTGGTAAAGATTTTGGGAATGATAAACGCCGTTCCCGAGTTTGAACAACACGCTTATGTCATGAACGGGTGCAGCGAATTGTTTGCCGAAATCTGGGGCGACGAAAAAGGAGTGGGTGCTCGCAGCGCCGTAGGCATGGGCTCACTTCCCCGCATGTGTGCCATTGAAGTAGAAGTGATTTTTGAATTGGTTTAACCTCACCCCAACCCTCTCCTTTCCTGAGAGGGAGCTTTTTTCCCCTTCTCCTGCAAGGAGAGGGGGTAGGGGGTGAGGTTACAAATTACAATTCCGCTACGTTAAATCTCACCTGAATACCACCTGCCGTAGTGGAACGGCGGAAGGAATTGAGAACGTAAGGATTATTGAAAGTACGGTCAAAATAGAATTGAATGCTCCATAACTTGCTCACCGTATAGTTGACTTGTGGGCGCAACTGGAAGTTATAATTTCCCGCAATTGCCGTAGGCGGCTCATCAAAACGTCGTTGAATCGCTCGAGTATCTCTTACGGTAAAATTACACGAAAACACCAAATCATTTTTCAGCTTCTTAAATTCTCCATTGATACGGAATGGGATTCGGACGTTGTTGCGCGTAAAACCAATCGTGGCCGTAATGTCTCGATTAAAGAGTTCGGCCATTTGTGAGTTTGACAAATTGAGCGAAATATCACGGCTCTGATTATAAGTCAAACGCAGATCCATTTTGTTTTGGGTGCGGGTACGAATCCCAATCAACGGCGCAAATTTCTCAGACAATGAAATCGTACTCATGACAAACACGGGAATTGCCTGACCATTTTCACCAGGGAGCATCGCCAAAGGATAATTCATGACCGCAAGGTTGACAAACATAGCTCCATAATCCAATGAAGAGGTGAAGTTTCCGACACTGTAAGTGGATTGGTAACTGTGTTCGAGCGTAAATGTGCTGAAAATTTTCTTGAAGGCAGGCAGTTGGGCAAGGCCGTTATAGTCCACTCGCCAGTTGGGAAGCGGGAAGCCTAAGAACGGATTCACCCGTACTTTGGAAGGGTCTTTCTTGGGGTCTTTGCCGTTGTAGGCGGCAAAAAAGGCACCAATTAATACATCCTGTGAGTTAAGATTGTACTCTCCTCCTTTAAAATTAGGATCTAATCTTCGTTTTTCAGTCAAAATTCTGACAAAATCTTCCCGATACGATTTGAATTTATCAAAAATAGGAGAGGTATTATCGCTGTTGAGTTTTGCAAATGCCGTTCGGAAAGACATAAATGACATTTGGAAATTACCGTTCCGAATCGGGCTTTGGACTTCATACGGCCCGCCCGGTGTAGAAGGACGATAAAACTCACGATACTCATCACCGCGGGTAAGGCGGGCTTCTATTTGAATTCTGAAATCTTTGAAAGGCTCCAGGCGGGTATTCATCCGGAATGTCCGATTGAGAGTTTGCATAAAGGGCAAATTGAGCATCGTACTTTTGGTTATCCAGCCATTCTCCGCCGCACGAATGTGAACCGTAGGGTCCTGGCTTCCGAAGATAAAGGGCAATCCCGGTGCATTGATGGCATCCAAGCCCAATGCCTTGGGATTGGCAGGTAAAAAGCCAGGTAAGGTCGTTGTTTCCAGACGCGAATAGTCTACGTCAATCCCCCGAACCGTCATGACCAGACGAGTTAGGTTTTTGAGCAGTCGGCTTGATTCGCGCATGATTTTTTCGTCATCCCCAGGGCTTCGTGCAAAGTTTTTACGCGGTGGAGAGGGGTTATTGGCAAAGCGCAGATAGCGCACTTTATTATACAATTTCACCAAATCTACCTTTCCGCGAATACTCCGATCCAAACTGTTTCGAATTACGTTTCCGTACGCAATTCCCAACGTATCACTGATTCCCAATGAACTGGCTTGGTATTGGTAAGCAATGCTGTGGCTATAATCGGCCGTCATCCAGTCCAACAAAGGAATTTTGTCCAATGGAACACGATAGGTAAGTCGTACTTTTTGGTCAAAGTTTTTGGTCCGCCCAAAACTGCGGAGGTGCCGCCAAATCGAATCCTGCTTGGAGCGGGTATTGATATCTCCGTTGGGTTCATCAACTACTGCATTAGCAAATGCACTGTAGGTCAACACCACACTTTTGGTCAAATTCCACGAAAGGTCGTAGGCACGATTGAACAGAAAATATTTTTCAAACAAAGGTGCCTGACCTTCGGCGGTCAAATCAGCACTGCGGTATTGGGTTCGAACAAAATTTCGGTCGGCATCAAATCGGACGGCTATTTGAGTAGGCAACAAAGACAGATTGAAATCTTTGAGTAACTCCAAATAGGGCCGTTCCAGGCTCTTCACCGTTGCAAACGGCGCCCAAGAGCGTTGGGGAAATCCATATTGATACACGATACCGCCTTTATATTGCTTTTGGGTATAATCGGCAATCATGCTGTTTCGACGCGTTTGCTCGTTGAACGCGTAGGTAAAGGAGAAGTTTTCAATGTCCCAAAAATTCCTGCGGGCACTTGGATTGGTTTTCGTCTTTCGGACATTCGAGAAATTGAACCCTTTTCGTTCGGCCCTTTCCGTAGCTGAATTTTCAAGCTGCGTTCGCCGAGGGTCATTCTCGGCATAATTTGACAACGACGTTGCCAAAGGGGTATCCAGGTCGTAAGGGTTGAAATGGGGGCTGACCTTTCGCAAATCGTAGTTGATATACAGAGGAATACGAAGACCCCATTTTTCTTTGAATAATTTATCAAGAGCAATGGCTGACGAAAGACTGAACTCCGTTGTATTGTCTCGTGAGCGGTCGGCGAGTTTTTGCTGTACCCCTCCAAAACCAAAGGTGGTCAATTTGCCCGCCAATTGGACCGTAGCAAAATCGGCTAATTTAAGGTCAAGACGAGCCACTGCCGCTGTTCCCGATTGGTTATCAAATCCCTGAACGTGAAATTCATTTACCCAAATACAGAAACTCTTTGCCTGCTGATCCGCAGAGCGAGGGTTTCGCATCCCGATCATGATAATCATAACGTTGCTCAAGTCCGGTTTTCCCACGACGGTAATGCGATAAACACGCCCCAGAGCATCCGTTTTGGTAACGGTATATGGAGTACTTAATGAGACGTTGGGCTGAGTATCGCGTTCCTGCTTGGCATCTATCAGCCACTTCATTTCAATGTCAATCTCGTTTTGTTGCGGCCAAACTTCCTCTGGCGTATCAATGTTGGGACGTGTGGCACGTAATTGAGTTACTTCCACTTCGTAATAATGCTCTGATACGTCAGTACCCAAACGCATGAATGCCGATACCTGCCCGTCTTCGTCCTGATCGTTTTGCATGTGGACAAACATCTTCAAACGCTCACGGAAAAGCAGGTTTTGGCTCGTTACATTTTTGAAGGCGGCCCGTGAGTCACCATCGCGCAGGTTGGTCACGCAAAGGCTCATTGATTGCTCATTCAAAGGGCGTTGGTTGGGGGTTGTGAAATCTACATCCCGTTGCCAGCCTGGTGGCACAGCGTAGATATTTCTACGGCCGCCACTCACTGTCTTTGAACTGTTTTCTTCCACACTTACGGTCGCAATCTTAAATTGGGCGTCGTAAGGCTCGGGTACTTCTTGCAAACCGCGCGCGTTAAGGTCACCCGTATATTTACGATATTGGGTAGCTACCATCTGCAATTGTGCGAAACGTAACACTACCGGCTGTTCCCAGTCGGTCATGTACATTCGGATAAAACGGATGGATTTAAAGCCGTTGATATTACCTACTTTGCGCGTAAATTCCCTTACAGGAATACGGAATAAATACCAGTTTACCGCTTCACCGGCACTGTTGGAAGCCGTTACTTTATCCGCAATGTAAGGTTTACCTACGTCCAATTGGCCCGGTTTGAGATCTACTTCGTATTCGTAGTAAGCTTCCTGGTCATTGATTGTATTATCGGTATTCAAATCTTCCGCATCGGGCAAATTGGTGGCGGCGGCGGTAATGTCATTGCTGCGTTCAAACTCCGGGGTGTTGTTTTCTGTCCCCATGTAGCTCTTGTAACGCTCAACGATTTTCTTGTTGGCGCTGTCGGCTTTTGCACTGAAGTAGAATTCAAAATCATCACCCGCAGGGTCGGCCAAAATTCGATTGCGAGCTTCGGTTTTTAAATTGGGGGGAAGTTTTTGAAGATAATCTTTGAAAAATACCTTTTCTTCCGTATTGCTAAGGCCATCCAAGCCTATATCCTGCTTGGGACGTGCGCCGGGTTCATTTGTAAAAGCGTTGATGATGTACTGCTGACGCGTACTGTATCCCCAAGGCGTTTGAGCTACGGTAGCAGGTTGGTCGGGGGTTGCAGTAGAAGTTTTAACTCCCAAAGGCAATCCATTCTCAAAATCATACCGACCGTTTTTTACCACATCTTCCGAAATTTCCCCTAAGTTGAAATACAACTTTCCACCTGTGGTGTTGTTACGGTTGAAATACCCGTCTTTCACCACCCCGTTGGGGCCTTCTTTAAAAGGATCCATCATCCAGAACTCCAGAATTTCGACGTTGGCATTGTCAAAATCCACATCAGAACCAATGGCCCGGGTAACGGCACCAAAGTTTTTGCGAGGATTCAGAAGTCGTCCGTCGGGATCTAAGGCCGGATTGTAATTATACATCCCCCGTTCATGAGGAAAATAGGCAATGTCCAGAATGTTTTCCGGTAGGTTAACTAAGTATTGTCCGCGACCCGTAAAAATCTCCTGCGGAGTAAACAATCGTTCGTAGAAATTGTTGAAATCTTCCGGTAAGATATTCTGCGGTCGGTCACGCAAGCCCACTTGTGCGCTCGGAGAGAAAGAAATGTCAATCGAATAAGCCGAGATTTTGGCGCGATTATACGCGTATTCGAGCGGATTGACCGGTGTTCCCTGCGGAAATTGAAGCGGTGTGCCGCCCATACGCCAACGGGTAGGTTGGCGGGTTAGGTCAAATTGCGTTCGGGCCGATTCAAAGTCGTCCACAATGATTCGGTTTCTGACCTGTGGGTGCAGTCCGGCAAAGGACTGGGCTACTTCTCCCTGAAACTGAATACTGGACATTTCTTTGGTTTGCAACAAAGGCAGTTTGTCCAAAAATTTAGTCAAAAACGGCGCTTCTTTTCGATACGTAAAATCGGCTCCAATAATGCTGTTACTGACGGGGTCGTTGCCCAAAGCAGCGCGGGTAAGATAACCCGCGGGAGTTTCGCGCAAACGCATGGCCGTCATCCCAATCTGCATGTCCCGATTAATGGTATAATTGAGACGCGTACCGAGCAAAGTGCGGATTTGATTTTGAAACAAATCAGGTTGTTCGTAGCAAACTTCAATGTCACGACCGGAATTAACCACGCTTTCATTGGTAATTCGCACGGCCGATTGACCTTCCACCATGTAATCAATACCTGATTGTAGTTGAACTCCTCCCGCCCGTACCAACACTGATTTTTCGGAAACCCCAAAAGGCAATTGAACACTTGCTCCGCCTGATGCTCCTTGGTAGGAGCCCTTGATAAAGAATTTATTTTTTTCCGTTACCTGTTGGGCATCAATTTGAGTGGTACGGTACAGTTCGTTGAAAACGTATTTATTGGCCAATATCTCATCTCCCAGAAATTTTTTAGCTAAACTCGAACCAAAAGGCTCCAAAACCGGGAAGATAATGCGCCCAAAGCGGCTGTCAACCGTAGCACCTTCTACAAAGTCGAAGTTGCCGTCACCGATAGGTTGGCGATTGTTATCTAAGACAGGATCATTCAACGGATTCAATTTGTCCAATCCCATTACCCGTAGCAATGGAATGTTAGCAATCGGCCCTTCCTGAAGATTTGGATTGTCAAGTCCGGTTAAATCATCTTTATAAATAACTCGAAGTTGGAAATTCTGCTTGCCTAATTGTGTGGTATTCAACGAATAGATGTTTTTCATCATCAAATTCCACATGGGGTGAGCCGTATTGTTCCGAATCGTAGAGGATTTCAATAATTTCAATACCAACGTTTGGTCTTCGCGACGAGCTTGGTAATCTTCGGTCAGTTCCCCTACTTTATATTTTTGACCATTGAGGGTATATTCGTAAGATACGGCCAAAATTTCGTCGTTTCTCAACGGTGTTAGCAACGAAATATAACCGAGTTCGGGTTGAAATTTATATTCCCGTTCCGTCAATTTACGTGCTCCGCGAAGCAGGTCATAATCATCTCCGCGGCGAAGATTGAAACGGCTGTCAAGAGCAAACGTAGTTTTATCAGCTTCGCGGATGTCAGCATCACTCGTTACTTTTTGAAACAAACCATTGCTTTTGTTGTCAACAGGCTGATTGGCACGAATAGGCTGAACATTCGGGTTAGCCGTGTTGTAAGGCTTGGATTCACCCAAGTCGGAGAAACCTACAATGTTGCGGAGGGTTTCGGTATTGTTGGTGCGGTTGGTGGTATAAACTTCCAAACGCGTAATCGTCACCCCCGACATCAACATCGGCAGATTGCTCATCCACCGTTCGTAGTTGTCACGGAAAAACTGGGAAAGAAAAAAGTGTCGGTTTTCGTCGTAGGCATCAGCGCGAATCTCAAAGGGACGATTTTGAACTCCACCGCGCAAGGTAATGCATTGTTGGCGTGAACGTTGCTGAGAAGCGACCACCGTAGCGGTTAAGCGTCCAAACCGTAAGTCCACTTTGGCCCCGAATAAATTCTGAACGCCCGGAATCAATTGAGAAGGTATCTGCCAATTGACATTTCCTGCCTGAATTCCCTGGATAATGCTTTCATTTTCAGGGATATAATCCATGGGGCCAACCCCTGTCTGACCCAAATTGCCTTGGCCTAAGCCATTTTGTCCCAGTCCGTTCTGTCCTAATCCTTGGGCACCGGGAAGGTTAGAGGCATTGGGGAGGGTAGTCGAAGTTTTGCCCGGACGATAGTCTAATTTAAGTTGGTTTTCAAAGTTAAAACTGGACTTGGTGTCAAAATTGGTTAACATACCCAACTTATCACCAATCTTCCCATTGAAGTTAATGTTGATTTGTTCGTTGAAAATGAAATTGGTAGATTTTCTCTGACGAATGGGGACTTGCGGATTATCAATGTTTTGGTGTAATACTCCGAAGTCCAGTAATACAAATCCATTCGGTTTGAAATCAATAGTGTTACTACCAAAGATTCGGTCGAAACCAGGAGGTAAATCTAATTTAGGCAATAACCCCTTGGCTCCAAGGACTCCTTTGCCGTCCTGTTTGGACGAATAATCGCGCCACAGATGATTGAAAACCCGTCTGTCCTGAAGTTTTTGGAAATCTTCATAGGTCATACTCATTGGATTACGGTAGTTGAGCGGGACAGCCTTAGGATCACCGATGCGCTCATAAACCGACATACGCTGAGTGGTATCCAATCTAAATTCATTGGATAGACTCTTGGGGTCACGCAAAAAAAGTGAGGAGCGGGGAGGTACATAGTTGAATCGATTCCCGGGGCGATCATCCCAACGGGAATACAACAATCTCCTGCTTTGGCGATTGTCACGGCTTGTATCCTGTGCTATCGGACGCCGATTGGCGGGCTGATTTTGAGCTTTGGCAACTTGTGAAATCAACCACAAGCTCGACGAAAGCCCGATGATAGCGTATGATTTTATAGAAATAAGGTAGAGTTTGTGTTTAATAATGCCCACGATTCTTCAACGGTCTTACGTACTCAAATTCTTAACGGCCAAAACCTTGCCAATCGTCTTTGAGTGAACAGATATTTTTAACAAAGCGGGCTAAAGATAGATATAAAGATAGATATAGCGATGAGAAAAAGCAATTTAGCCCGTAAAAAGCATACTGAATCAAGGGTTTGTATATGCTGCAGAACTCTCTATTGAAAGATTTAAAAAAGTAAAATTACGATAGAGGGGCAAACATTGTTTTCTTAACAGGTTATTTACTATATTTTTTGTTTTAATGGGCGGTATATTTTAAAATATTTTTGAATATATATTTATTTATACCATTTTTACCGACGCTTTCCATTTATTCACACTATTTTTGGTTTACTTTCAATTGTTTTGACCCAATGAGACAACTAAACCGAAGACTATTTATTAAAACATCCTCTCTGGCAGGCGTTGGCGCGTTCATTCATGCTAATGCCTTTGCCATTGAGTTCCCAACCGTTCGAGTGGCCGCCGCTCAACGCAAGTTCAGCAGTCCTGTTATAGAAGCTGCCATCAATCGCACGAAAAGTAGTATCAAAGATCCTGAATTGGCTTGGCTCTTTGAGAACTGTTTTCCAAATACACTGGACACCACCGTTCACTTCAAAATGAAAGAAGGGCGGCCCGATACCTTTGTTATTACGGGCGACATTCACGCTATGTGGCTGCGCGACAGTACGGCGCAGGTATGGCCGTATTTACCACTCATTACCAAAGATGAAAATTTAAAGCAACTCATCGCGGGCGTAGTTAACCGTCAGACCGAATGTATTTTGATTGACCCTTACGCCAATGCCTTCAACGACGGTCCGGGGCATAGTGAGTGGCTCAAAGACCATACGGATATGAAACCCGAACTGCACGAACGCAAGTGGGAATTGGATTCGCTTTGCTATACAGTGCGTTTGGCCTATTACTACTGGAAAACTTCCCAAGACAGCAGCGTTTTTGACGAAAAATGGCTTAAAGCTGCGCAGCTTCTTATTGCTACCTGCCGTGAGCAACAGCGATTCAAGAACCAAGGTAAGTACCGCTTTGGCCGTACCACCTCTTGGTCGACAGATACGGTGCCGGGTAATGGGTATGGAAACAATACCAAGCCCAATGGCCTTATCCACAGTATATTCCGGCCGTCGGATGATGCTACGCAATACCCTTTTTTAATTCCTTCCAATTTGTTTGCCGTAGTATCGTTTCGCCAAATAGCGGAGATTGCGGAGAAGATTTATAAGAATCAGACGTTTGCCAACGATTGTTTGAGTTTTGCCAACGAAGTGGAGCAGGCCATCAAAAAACACGCCGTTATCAATCATCCGCAATTTGGCCCCATTTACGCCATGGAAGTCGACGGATTTGGAAATTGCCTTTTTCAGGACGATGCCAATGTGCCGAATCTCCTCGGATTGCCCTATTTGGGAGCCGTTAAAGCCGATGATAAGGTATATCAGAATACCCGTCGTTTTGTATTGAGTGAGTCTAATCCTTACTTTTTTAAAGGGAAAGCGGCCGAAGGAATGGGAAGTCCGCATACGTTGGTGAATCAGATTTGGCCCATGAGCATCATCATGCGGGCGATGACTTCAACTGATGACGAAGAAATTTTGGCGCAGTTACGTTTTCTGAAAAATACCCATGCCAAAACGGGTTTTATGCACGAGTCGTTTGACAAAGACGATGCCACGCAATTTACACGTAAGTGGTTTGCGTGGGCCAATACCCTTTTTGGTGAATTATTGCTCAAAATTGAGCGCGAAAGGCCGCATTTGTTGAGTAAAGTATAATTTTACTTCACGCAGGGGCGCTGAGACGCAGAGTAAATCAAACCAAATGTCTATACAAAACATCATTTTCCGTAAAGCAACTCCTGCCGATGTCGAAGACTTAGTTCGACTTCGAATGGCCTTTTTGAAGGAAGTACAAAAACCTGAAACGCGCCAATTGGATGATGCGACCTTGGAAACGGCTCTTCGGATGTATTTTCAAAGAAGTGTGGAGAATGATGAATTTGTAGCTTGGTTGGCCCTTCACGAAGGCAAAATCGTGGCGACGAGCGGTTTGTGCTTTTTTCAAATTGCCCCAAGATTTACCCTTCAGGACGGGAAAATCGCCTATGTCCTCAATATCTACACCCTTCCTGAATGGCGCGGGAAAGGATTGGGGAAACAAATTTTTGACCATATTTTACAGGAAGCGAAGAATCGAGGTTACAAGCGCATTTCGCTCCATGCTTCCGACGACGGCCGCCCCGTTTATGAAAAATTCGGTTTTCGTCTGACGAGCGATGAAATGGAATTACGACTTTGAAAAATGAGTGAATGAGCGAATAGGTTAACCATTACCCGAATAATAAAAAATGAAGAAACTGTATTTTTCTCTTTCAGTCTTACTGTTGTCATTGACGCTTTTTGCTCAGCAACATTCGGAGCAGAACCACACCAAGTACGTAGTGCCTTCCGACCCCAAAGTCAAAGAAAAGCTGAATCAGTGGCAAAATGTAAAATTCGGATTGCTGATGCACTGGGGCACCTACAGCCAATGGGGGATTGTGGAAAGCTGGAGCCTCTGCCCCGAAGATGAAGGTTGGTGTGAGCGACGCGGGCCGTACAAAGACAATTGGTATGAATACAAAAAAGCCTACGAGAATCTCCAAGATACCTTCAATCCTACGCAGTTTGCACCCGAAAAATGGGCCACCGCCGCCAAAAATGCGGGGATGAAATACGTGGTTTTTACCACAAAACACCACGATGGCTTTTGCATGTTTGACACCAAACAAACGGACTACAAAATCACAAAATCTCCCTTTGGCAGTAATCCGCGCAGCAATGTAGCCAAGGAAGTATTCGGTGCTTTTCGCAACGAAGGATTTATGATTGGCGCTTATTTTTCCAAACCCGATTGGCATACCAACGATTATTGGTGGTCGTATTTTCCGCCCAAAGACCGCAACCCTTCCTACCGTCCCAAACAATACCCTCAGAAGTGGGAGAGTTTTAAAAAATTCACCTACAACCAAATTGAGGAGTTAATGACTGACTATGGTAAAGTAGATATTTTGTGGCTTGATGGAGGTTGGGTTCGTCCTTTCAGTACCATTGATACGACGATTTCCTGGCAAAAAACCATTCCTTTTGACCAAGACATTGACATGGCGCGTATTGCCAAAAGAGGCAGAGAATTGCAGCCTGGCCTATTGGTGGTGGACAGAACGGTGTCGGGTGAGTTTGAGAATTATGTCACTCCCGAGCATCAGATTCCTGACAGCTACATGGATATTCCGTGGGAAACCTGCATGACAATGGGAGATTCGTGGAGTTATATTCCCAAAGAGAATTATAAATCAGCCCGAAAGTTAATTCATATTTTGGCCGATATTGTTTCAAAAAATGGCAATTTGCTGTTGAATGTGGCCCCAAGTCCCGAAGGAGATTTTCAACCGGAAGCCTATCAACGCCTAAACGAAATCGGGGCGTGGATAAAAGCAAACGGAGAAGCGATTTATGAAACTCACGGCGACAATGAGGTAGGACCGCAAGGCAAATGGGTTTTTACTCACAAAGGCAATACCACCTACGCTATTTACCGAGCAGACGAAGGAGAAGCGATTCCGCAAACAATTGAAATTGAGAAACTAAATTTGGGGAAAACGGCAAAAATTACAGTAGTAGGTAACGCAGAAAACCTTACATGGGTAACGAAAGAGGGAAAAGTAGCTGTACAAATTCCCGAGAAATTGGCTAAGAAAATCCCTAACAGCTATGCCTACGTTTTAAAGATTACAAAGTAAAAATTCGCGTTTCTAAGACTATAACTAACCTTCTATAACCAACAAACTAATGCAATCAAGAAGAAATTTTATTCGATGGTCGGCTTTGAGTCTACCATTGCTTTCGATAAGTAAAGCATTCTCTCACAAGAAAAGCAATAATGCCGTTACCAAGCCGATTGTTGTCTCAACTTGGGACAGTGGTTTGCCAGTCAATGCCGTCGCTTGGAAAGTCCTCAAACAACCCAATAGCCGTGCTTTGGATGCGGTGGAAGCAGGAGCTCGCTCGATTGAAGACACCATTAATTGCTGCGTTGGTATTGGAGGAAATCCTGACCGGGATGGGAAAGTGACGTTGGATGCCTGCATTATGGATGATAAGTTTAACTGCGGCTCCGTTATGGCGTTGGAACATATCAAGCATCCTATTTCGGTAGCGCGTAAGGTGATGGAAAATACCCCGCACGTTCAACTGGTAGGGGATGGAGCTTTGCAATTTGCCTTGGCAAGCGGTTTTCAAAAAGAACCGGATGTACTTTCGGCTGATGCGGAGAAAACCTATAAAGAATGGTTGAAAAAATCGGAGTACAAACCGGTTATTAATATTGAACAGCAACAGAGTAAAGGTCAAACAACAAAAGGAGGTCCTTTTGCTCCCAACTTTTTTGACGACGGTACGCCGAATCACGATACGATGGGAACCATTGCGATGGATGCCTCCGGTAATCTTTCCGGGGCGTGTACTACGAGCGGTATGGCCTTCAAAATGCACGGGCGCGTTGGTGATTCTCCCATTATTGGCGCGGGACTTTATGTAGATAATGAAGTAGGAGCAGTAACGGGTTCAGGACAGGGCGAAGAAGTAATTCGAGTGGCGGGAGCCTTCCTGATTGTAGAAATGATGCGAATGGGCAAAAGTCCGGAAGAAGCGTGTAAAATTGCGGTTGATCGCATTGTAAAAATCAACCCCATCAAAGCCAAAGATTTTCAGGTAGGATTCATTGCCATTAACAAGCAGGGAGAATACGGCGCGTATTCTATCCATCATGGCTTTAATTTCTCAGTTACTCATTCTGAAGACGGTGGTAGAGTGTTTATGGCAAAGAGTCATTTTCCGAAGAAGTAATCTGAGACTTCGTACTGCCATGGACGTATCAAACATAGACAAGTGCATTTTCTGAAACATAGATAAGTTTCGGAAAATGCACTTGATTGTTTTAAGTCGTTACTTAAAAGGATCGCTGAATTTAGCATCGGCAGCAATGCCTGTGTCGGTCAGGGTTTTCATAAACGCAACCAACGCATTTTTTTGAGCCGGACTCAGGTTGAGGCGTCGGGGTTGGCCGTTATTTCCACGCAATTGAGGAGAAAGATTTACGTGCGGTTTCACTTGGCTGTTGTAATGTTCCACCACCTGCTCAAGCGTAGCAAAACGGCCATCATGCATGTACGGAGCCGATTTTTCAATACCTCGTAAAGAGGGAACTTTGAAAAGACCGTTTTGGGTAGGGTTGCCCGTATTGGCACCAACGCCGTTGTCAGTAAACACAAGGTCAAGCCCGTTGTTTCTGGCGCCCGGAGCCGAAAAAGTCTCCGCAACGTGACAGTTGGAACAATTGCCTTGGTTGAAAAACAATTGTTTTCCCTGGTTTTCTTCGGCCGTAAAATTGGCAAAATTAGTGTTGCCTGGGTTTTGATTGTTGGTTAAAGCGGCTCTTCCTGTATCGTATTTAGTGCGATAAGAGACCATCGAACGAATGAATTGAGCCAACGACCGAACAATACGAGCCGAATCAATGGTAGGCGAGCCGTACGCATTTTGAAAAAGGCCGGTGTAATAGGGTAAGGTTTTCAACTTCGCTACGACGCTCGGCATGGTCATTCCCATTTCGACGGGATGGACAATAGGGCGAGATGCTTGAGCCTCGGCAGAAGCGGAGCGCTCATCCCAAAAAAATCGGCCGTTGGGGTAATACATGGCGTTCAGTAAAGACATAGAATTGCGGGTAGTCAATCCACCCACAAAACCTTTACTGAATTTAAGCGGGTCAGAAAACGAATTGGCCTGTTGGTGACAGGAAGCGCAAGCCGTAGTGTTGTTGAAACTGAGGCTTTTGTCATAGAAAAGGACCCTGCCCAACGTAGCCCCCTGATTCGTAGTTGGATTGTTATTAGGCGTATTGATTTGATTTCTAACCTGCGGCGTGTTTAAGTGAGCAGGTAAAGTCACGGATGCGTAATTAAAAGGGGTAGCTGGTAAAGTAGGAGTAAGGGCGGCCAAACGCGCGTTTTGGTTGGAAGGGGTCGAAAATTCAGTTTGTAGTGTCTCTTTTTGACAGCTCACGACGATACCAAAGACAAACAAAGCGAGAATCGTCCGAATTAAGTTGAATTTCATGGAATGAGGGGTTTAAGTTTAAGTAGATAATGGAAGATTAGATGAAAAGATACTTAAAAACCGGCGTTGGAAGCTCATTATTTTTCAAAAATTTTGAATAACGATTTTGTATTTTCTATAACCCCTTATTAATCAACCCTAAACTTATTTCTATGAATCGATTTATTCTTGTCTTTTTCTTCTTAATTTCCATCCAACAGACCATTGCGCAAGATTGGCTACTTGCGACTATTGCTCAAAAGAGCGACGTAAAGCTCCTGAAAAATGGCAAAGTCATTGAAATCAGTAACGGGCTTATCGCTCGCCAAATCCAAATTTCTCCTAACGCGGCTACCGTTAGTTTCAAGAATCTGAAAACCAACGAACAATTTGTACGGTCGGTTAGGCCTGAAGCGAGAGTGACGCTCAACGGACAAACCTATAACGTGGGCGGGTTGTACGGCCAAAAAGAACATGCCTATTTGCTCGAAGAATGGACGAATCAATTTACTGCCGGTTCCAATGATTTTCAGTTTGCTCGACATACAGTCACTTCCATCAAGCCTCATTTTGACTGGAAACCGACCACTTGGACCGCCAATAAAAATTTGCCGACTGGCAAAGAGTTGACCCTGTATTTTACTGCTAAAAACGCTGATTTGAAAGGCGTTGAAGTGGCTGTTCACTACGAAATTTTTGACGGAATTCCTGTGTTGGATAAATGGGTAACGATTGAAAATAAATCAGGGAAAGAGTTGAAAGTCAATCAGGTAGTAAATGAAATTTTGGCAACACCCGAAGAAGAATCAGCGGTAGTGGGTAAGCCTGAAAAGATGAAAAAGCCGCAGAAGTTATTCATTGAAAATAACTTCGCCTACAACAACGCCATGCGTTACGACCTGTCAGACCAAGCGACGCACTGGAAAATTGACAGCAGTTATACATCCCAAGTCAATTACAACTACGAAACTCCCTGCGTGGTAGAAGTGTATCCGCTTTTGGGGGTAGGAATAGACTTGCCTGCCAATGAGCAATACAAATCCATTCGTTCCTATGAACTGTTACTGGATTCGTACGACCGCGAACGCAACGGTTTAGCGCGTCGAAAAATGTACCGTACGCTGTTTCCTTGGACGTCGCAAAATCCTATTTTCATGCACCTGATCAGTACCGAACCTGCCAAGGTCAAAAGTGTCATTGACCAATGTGCGGAGACGGGTTATGAGATGGTGATTTTGAGTTTTGGCAGTGGTTTGAATATGGAAGATGCTTCAGAAACTAATATTGCAAAATTCAAGGCGTTGACCGATTATGCCCACAGTAAAGGCATCAAATTAGGAGGTTATTCCCTCTTCAGCAGTCGTCGTATTGATGATGAAAATGATGTGATAGACCCCGTGACAGGCTTGCCCGATAAGGCTGCTTTTTTTGGTCATGCGCCATGTTTGGCCAGTAAATGGGGTATCAATTACCTGAAAAACCTGAAAAAATTCATTGCTGAAACAGGCTTTGACTTGCTCGAACACGATGGCCCTTATCCGGGCGATGTTTGCGCTTCTACCAAGCACCCCGGCCACAAAGGTTTGGAAGATTCGCAATGGGCACAGATGACGATGCAAAAGGAATTTTATCAGTGGCTTAACGGTCGAGGGGTCTACATCAATGCGCCTGATTGGTATTTTTTAGACGGTTCGCACAAGATTGGCTTAGGCTATCGAGAAGTTAACTTTTCATTATCCCGAGAGCAGCAGAAAATTCTGAATCGTCAAAACATCTACGATGGCTTATGGGAAAAAACACCGTCCATGAGTTGGGGCTTTGTTCCTTTGACCAAGTACCAAGGCGGTACAGCCGACGCGGTATTGGAGCCTTTGAGTGAGCATTTGACCGATTACAAACAACTTATGATGCAGTACTACGGCGCGGGCGTACAAGCCTGTTATCGCGGTCCTCGTTTGTACGATACGGATGCTACTAAACAAGTCGTCAAAGAAACCATTGATTGGTACAAAAAATACCGCGACATTCTTAATTCCGACATTCTTCACCTCCGTCGCCCTGATGGACGTGATTGGGACGGTATCATGCACGTCAATTCTTCGTTGAAGGAAAAAGGACTGGTTATGTTGTATAATCCTTTGAAAGAGGCCATTACGCGAAAGATAAAATTGCCTTTGTATTACACAGGTTTAAGCAAAGAAGCCACGGTTCATACACAGGAGGGAAAAGCAACGAAGTATGCATTAGACAGAGATTACAACGTTGAAGTGACAATTACGATTCCTGCGGAGGGGTATAGTTGGTTGGTTGTGGAATAAAAAATATAGTATAGCTATCAATAAAATAATCATGAAACGAATACACACACTTCTCCTTTGCCTTTTTACCTCCCTTACTTTCGCCCAAACTCCCACTGATTTTACGTGGTGGAAGCCCTCTGACAGCAAATTTCCGGTCATTGACGGGCAAGCGTGGTCGAATGAAATGCGGGACACTATCCAACGTTTCCCACCTCGGGCTGAGGCTTCGGTTAGAAAAGCCGTTTGGAATTTGTCACGCAACAGTGCCGGGCTTTCGATTCGGTTTGTGAGCAATGCGCCACAGATTATCATTCGTTACAAAGTGACGGGTTCGGCGTCGATGCCTCACATGCCTTCCACGGGCGTAAGCGGCGTGGATTTATACGGAATTGACAGCGATGGGACGTGGCATTTGGCCTCAGGAAAATACAGTTTCAAAGACACCGTTGTGTACAATTTTGACAAACTGAGACCCAACGACAATTACCACAAACTGGGTCGCGAATACCGATTGTTTCTTCCTTTGTACAACAGTGTCAGGGACTTAGAGATTGGTTTTCCTGGGGGAAGCATCTTCACGGTGCTTCCACAAAGAATGGAAAAACCGATAGTAGTGTATGGAACATCCATTGCCCAAGGCGCGTGTGCATCACGGCCGGGAATGGCTTGGACCAATATTGTAGCCAGAAAGTTAGACCGTACGGTGATTAATCTGGCATTTTCGGGAAACGGGCGTTTGGAGAAAGAAGTAGTTGACCTGATTAACGAGATTGACGCCAAGGTTTTTGTGTTGGATTGCCTTCCCAATTTGATTTATCCCATTGTAGAGCGTAAAGAATTGCAAAAGCGAATTATTGAGTCGGTCAAAAGTTTACGAGCCAAACACCCGCAGACCCCTATCCTTTTGACCGAACATGATGGCTATACGGAAGGCTATCTGATGCCACATCGTCAGCCGCTTTTTGAGGAGGCCAACCAAGATTTACGCGAAGCATTTGGCCAATTAACCACCGAGAAAGTTGCAAATATTTACCTGTTGCCCATTTCGGAAATCGGTATGGATTTGGACTGTATGGTGGATGGTACGCACCCCAACGACTTGGGGATGATGCGTTATGCAATCGCTTATGAGAAAAAATTAAGGGAAATTTTACAACAACCCGCAGGCACGCTGACTACGCAAATCCCTACTTGCCATAACCGTGAACCAGGCAGTTATAATTGGGAAGAACGCCACAACGAAATCCTGAAACTCAACCAAATTGAGCCGACCAAAATCCTGTTGATTGGCAATTCTATCACGCACAATTGGGGTGGTAAACCCTTGAACAATCGCATTAAAGGAGCTGATTCCTGGCAAAAATACCTTGAACCGCTACAAGTCAGAAACTTTGGTTTTGGCTGGGATCGAGTTGAAAATGTACTTTGGCGAGTTTATCATGACGAATTAGAAGGGATTTCGCCCGAGAAAATTGTCATCAATATCGGTACGAATAACCTGCATTTGAACACCGACGAAGAGATTGTTCAGGGGTTAAAGCTACTGGTTCAGGCCATTCAAATTCGACAACCCAAAGCGAAAGTGATACTGATGGGTATTTATCCCCGTCGTGAACAGGAGGCGCGAGTTTTGACACTCAACAAAGGAATTCAATCAATGGCAAAATCGGAAGGGGTTGGTTTTGAGGATATTGGCAAGAAGCTGTTGCTGAAAACCGGCAAGATTGACGAAACCTATTATTCTGACGGACTCCATCCCAATGCGGCAGGCTATGAATTGCTGGGAAAAGAAATTCAACCCATTTTAAGATAGAACAATCCAAAAACCATTATCATGAAATTAAAGACTATTTTCTGTGTGCTTGCCCTTTGCGGAACGCTTGGGGCATTTGCTCAAACCAAAACCGATGAATTCAAAGTGGTGGGCTATTATGTGCCTTCGATTCCTCCCGAAAAAATTCCGATTGATTTATTGACCCACATCAATTTTGCCTTTGCCATTCCTGCCAAAACGGGCGATACGCTGGAGCCTTTGAGAAATCCGGACGCTTTAAAAAATCTGGTCAGTTATATTCACAAAAACAAAAAACAGGTCTTCATTTCCATTGGCGGTTGGGGAATCGGTGACGGTGGTGGCGACGATACCCGTTTTCATAAAATGGCCGACCGTCCCGAAGGACGACATACGTTTGTCCAAAATGTGATGAAATTTGTTGGTACTTATCAAGTGGACGGCGTGGATTTGGATTGGGAATATCCTGACGAAGACAGTCGCTCGGCGGATGATTACGTAGCGTTAGTGAATGAATTGGGTGATGCGCTTCATGCCCAAGGTAAGAAACTGACCGCTGCCGTGATTTCATACGGAAAAAAAGGCTATGGCATGAAAAAAGAAGCGCTTGATAAAATGGATTGGGTTAACCTCATGGCCTACGATGATGATTATGGCCCAAGTTATGTTATTGCGCATTCTCCTTACTCATTGGCCATTAAAAGCTTGGATTATTGGACAAAAGAAAGAAACCTGCCTTCTCAAAAAGCCATTCTGGGTTTGCCTTTTTATTCCAAAAAAGGAATGGGAAACTACGGCCCCGATTATAAATCGCTGCTCAAAGACGGTGCAAGTCCTTTTGATGATTATTGGAAAGGAGCCTTTTACAACGGCATCTTAACCATCGAGCAAAAAACGCGATTGGCCAAAGAACGAGGGTGCGGTGGTGTGATGATTTGGGAAATCTCATGCGACACCACCGACGATAACTCGTTGTTAAAAGCCATTAAACGAGGCCATTAAAGAAAGTGAATTTACAACCCCTATCCCCCCCTTTCCCCTGTGAGGGAAAGGGGGGCTTTAGAAGTCCCTCCCTCACAGGGACGGTCGGCCGCTGCCGAGGGATTTAGGGTGGGGTATAACTTTTTATACCTTTCCTTTACCAAATAAAAGTGGCGACGGTTTTAGCGCTTAGGGCTGACATGTTTTGTTTGCCTTTGTACCGAATGTTGAATTCAACGGGTTTGTCACTTTC
>NZ_JAIXST010000340.1 GCF_027484545.1 Runella sp.
CTAAAACAGTTTCGCCTATATCAGTTGTGATTTCAATTTTTACTTTTGCCATAATTGTGATTTTGAAAACAAAAATAACAGGACAAAAGGGTTAACACACAAAATATTACAGCGGGAATTAATTTAGAGATTGTGGGTAATGAAAAAAAATAAAATTCCTTTCATTCGCCAACAAGACCAAAGCGATTGTGGTGTAGCTTGCTTGGCATCAGTGGTGCGGCATTTTGGGGGAGAGGTGTCGTTGGAGCGGCTTCGGGCCTTGAGTGGCACTTCTAAGCAAGGCACTACACTGTTGGGATTATGTCAGGCAGCCCAACAAATAGGGCTGGAGGCCGAGGGGTTTGAAGCTGAAAGTATCGAAATGCTGTATGAGTTACCCCATCCTGTTATCCTGCACGTAGTGATGGAAGGGAAATTGGAGCATTATGTGGTGGCCAGCCCCAGCCCCCTAGCCCCCAGTGGGGGAACAAAAAAAACAGGTTTTTTTGTGATTAGTGACCCTGCTAAGGGTGTGGTAGAGATGAGTGAAAGTGAGTTAGAGGCGATTTGGAAATCCAAGATTTTGCTTCAATTGACGCCTACGGAGCGCTTTCAGAAAAACGCGAGTACTACCGGTCAAAAATTACGCTGGCTCAAAAGCCTGATTCAAGAAGAGTTGCCTATTTTGATGATTGCGGCCGTACTGGGCGTAGTAGTTGCGGTGTTGGGATTAGGAATGTCTCTTTTTTCGCAAAAACTAATTGATGAGATTTTGCCCCAACAAAATACCGAAAAACTCATCATCGGGTTGGTGCTGTTGGGTTTGCTTTTGTTGATACGTTCGGGTATCACCTACCTTCGAGCCTTGTTTTTGCTTCGCCAAGCCCAAAGTTTCAATAATCGCGTCGCGGGGAGTTTCTACGAGAAATTGATTCGATTACCCAAATCGTTTTTTGATACCCGCAAAACAGGCGACCTCATTGCCCGAATGCACGATACGCGCCGTATTCAGTCGGTTATTGCGTCCTTGGCGGGTAGTGTGCTGATTGATTTTTTGGTAGTGGTGATTTCAGCAGTATTTGTCTTTGTGTATTCGGTGGAGGTTGGGGCACTTACGTTGGTAAGTTTGCCTTTTTTCGGTTGGTTGGTGTGGCGATCGGCGCATTATGCAACACCAACGGGCGGTAATGGCGGGCTACGCGCGAGTAGAGAGTGAGTATGTAGATACCATCACGGGAATAGGAGCCATAAAAGCAGCAGGGCGAGAAGATTTTTTCACCAAAACTACCCAAGCTATTTATCAATCATTTCAGCAAAAGTCATACAACTTGGGGCTTTTGGGAACTCGCTACGGAATTTGGGCGGAGGTTTTTGGGGTGCTAATGACGGTAGCGATGCTGTCAGTTTTGTCGATATTGGTTTTACAAAAACAGCTCAAAGTGGGCGAAATGATGGCTGTCATTGGCATTGCATCAGGGATGATAGGGGCTGTGGGGCGATTGGCCACGCTTAATATTCAACTTCAGGAAGCCCGCATCGCCTTTGAACGGATGTACGAGTTTACGAGTTTGGAAAGTGAAATGAGTAATACTGTAAATTCGGATTACAAATCCGAATCCGGAAGCGTCCCGACAGTTCGCCGCGCGATTACAAATCAGGACGAGCAAAAGGAGTTTGTTTTTGAGTCATTGATTGTCAAAAGCCTTTCTTTTCGTTTTGCGGGGCGTTCGGCTTTGCTCAAAAATATTTCGTTGGAGCTTCACAAAGGCGAAACGATTGCTTTATTGGGCGAAAGTGGCCATGGGAAAAGCACACTGATGCAGATTTTGCAGAAATTTTACGATTGGGAGTCAGGCGAAGTAAGCATAAACGGCCAAGATTTACGAACAGTAGATACAGGCTTCTGGCGGGAAAATATAGGCGTTGTCCCGCAGGAAATTAAGATTTTCAACGGTACACTGTTAGAAAATATCGTTTTAGGCAAACTCGCCCAACCCAAAGAAGTAGTTCAGTTTTGTAAAGATTTGGGGTTTGGCTATTTTTTTGAACAGTTGCCTCAAAGTTATCTGACATTGGTAGGTGAAGAAGGAATTAATTTGTCGGGCGGACAAAAACAGTTGGTGGCACTGGCGCGTGCCTTGTGGCAAAAGCCACAATTATTGCTACTTGATGAGGCTACCGCTTCGATGGATAAAAACACGGAGCAATTTGTATTGCAACTTTTACAGCATCTGAGGACAACAATGACTGTTTTGTTAATAACGCACAAAGTTCAAACTGCTCGCCAAGCAAACCGTATTTATATTATCGAAAATGGGCGCACTGATGATTACGGAACGCCCCAACAATTACTTCAAAGCCCAAACCTTTACAGCGAAGGATGGCAAGAGTTGGCATTTTAAGACAGTATTTATTAAACCTGTCGAAACCAGTCCGCCACCTTTTCAATCAGCCGATGATGTCCTGTTTTTAAAATAATTGGCTTCAATTCAGGCAATTGTTTGGTAAGAGGAAGTACATAATGAACAGGCAGTAAGGCATCGTGTTTTCCGAGAAAAATCTTTACATCAATTTTGTTTTTCTTAACCAATTGGGCAACAAGTTTCATATCGGCCCGAATCAGGCTAAAACCTATCCACGAACGATACACTCGTTCGCGTTGCTCAGGAGTTGAAAGGGTTGTTTCGGCAAATTTGACAGCGCTTTTTTCAACTAAACCCATACTCACTAACAATTCTGCCAATTTCTTAAAACGACTGACATTGCTTACAAAGAATCGAAACAGATTTTTGCTCAACCAAAACCGCGTAGCTAGTCGATACCAAGGGCTTTCAGTAATACCGTCGGGCGCCAAAAGCCAGCAGGATTCGATACGGTTGGGAAAGAGTTGAAGGGTAGCCAAAGCAAACTTTCCTCCCATACTAAAGCCCACAATTGAAAATCTCTCAATCTTATTTATACTTAAAAAATCTTCTAAAAAAGCTTTCCATTCTGCCAACGTCAGTTTTTCAGTGGTAAGGACAGGGCTTTGGCCATGAAAAGGCAAATCAAACAAATAAAAGGTGTATTGCTCTTTCAAAACTTCGACCAATGGCAAGAAACAACGGTGGTCCTGACCAATGCCGTGAAAACCCAACATCACTTTTGGGCCATTTCCATAGACAAACCTATAAGGTTTTAAAAACCTTATAGGTTTAGAAGAAGGGTTCGAATCAGTATCCAACACTTGTGTCATCACCACGGGGGTCAGAACCGCCTTCCAAAGTACCGTCGGGGCGCACAAGAATACAATCCATGCGTCCGATGGTATTCCGTTGCATTTCAAGGATATACCCGCGCGACTGAAGTCTTTGAATTACCCCTTCTGTAAAAGCACCACTTTCAAAGGTTGTTTTGTCGGGAAGCCATTGGTGGTGAAATTTAAAGGCATTGACAGACTCCTGCATGGTCATACCGTGTTCAAGTACGTTGAGGATTGTCTGAAAAACCGACGTAATAATTGTAGAGCCGCCCGGCGTACCTACCACCATGTACAATTTTTTACCTTTTTCTACAATCGTTGGCGTCATAGAAGACAACATTCGTTTACTGGGTGCAATGGCGTTGGCTTCGCTCCCAATCAGGCCAAACATATTAGGAACACCTGGCTTGATACTAAAATCGTCCATTTCATTGTTCATAAAAAAACCTGCACCTTTCACCACCACACGACTACCATAGCCTCCGTTGAGGGTTGTCGTCACCGATACGGCATTACCTTCTTTATCCACAATCGAAAAGTGCGTAGTTTCTAAACTCTCATACGTGGGAATATATCCGCCCTTCACCACTTTGCTTTCCGAAGCTTTATTAAAGTCAAAATCTTCCCAGCGTTGTTTGAGGTAATCTGGACTAATTAACTCTCTTACAGGAACTTTAACAAAGTCGGGGTCGCCCAAAAACTTTGCTCTGTCGGCATACACGCGGCGTTCTGCCTCAATCATTACCTGAATGGTAGAGTCAGCGTGCCATCCCCAACGTTTGAGTGGATAAGGCTCTACAAATTTCAAAAGTTGCAACAAAGCCACACCGCCACTCGAAACAGGTGGCATCGTAATGAGCTTATAGTCTTTGTATTGCCCAACCAACGGCGTACGCCAGGCAGAGTGATATTGGTTGAGGTCTTCATCGGTAATAAACCCTTTTCCTCTTTCCATTTCGGCTACCAGCAATGCAGCCGTCTCGCCTTCATAAAATCCAGCTCTACCCTTTTCCTGAATTCGACGGAGGGTTTTTCCTAAATCTTTCTGAACGAGCAAATCCCCCGCCTTCCATTCACGCCCATCAGGGAGACGAAAATAGGTAGTATCAGAGTTTACTTTCAGAAGATCGTTTTTGATACGATTCAGGCCAGTAGCTTCTTTTGCAGTTAATATAACCCCTTTTTCTGCCAAATCAATGGCGGGTTGAAGAAGCATATTCCAAGGGAGATTACCAAATTTTTTGTGGACTTCTACCATTCCATCTACTGAGCCAGGCACCCCACTTGCCAAATGCCCCGTAAGGCTAAGACCTGGAATAACATCTCCTTTGGCATCCAAGTACATATCTTTATGACCTTTGAGCGGGGCTTTTTCCCGAAAATCGAGGGTATAATTTTTACCTTTTCTTGTACGATACACAAAAAAACCTCCACCGCCAATATTACCGGCTGACGGGTGAACAACCGCCAGCGCAAACTGTACCGCCACGGCAGCATCGGTGGCGTTTCCTCCCTTTTTTAAGATGTCTATACCTACTTTGGATGCTTCAGGGTGTGCCGAGGCTACCATTCCATTGGAAGCAACAACTCCCTGACGGTCAGAATAAAAAGGTTTTTGATTGGGGTCGTCGGTAAGGAATTGATAGAACCCTTTGTTTTCTTTTACTTCCTGACAAAAGGCATTAATACTGACTGAAACCGCTACTAAGAGAAGGGATAATTTATTCATAAAGTTTGTTGGGAAATGTTTTGGGTTTCAATTTACAAAAACTCCTTAATTTTTAGTTTACAAGCTATTGAAAATTAGAACAATCATGCCCCAATGCTTGTCATGTGGCACCTTACAGAAATACCTATTTTGTTTCAAAACCAAAAGTTTTAGAAATTGCAGCCGAATAAAAACCAATGCTATGGCGATTTTTGATGACGACGATGATGATGAGGAGGATTTTGATGGAGAAGAGTTTAATTCTGAAGAGGCAAAACGAGATTTTCAACGAGAACATGACCGTGTTGAAAATATGCCAATTATGAAAAAGGCGCGCGAAATTTTTGAAATTGTAGATTCATTGATGGAATTGATTGACGAAGAAGATGATTTTATGGCGCACTACCGTGGATTGTTGTTTGAAGATGCGAGCATTATCTGCGCCAAAATCGCAGGAGCCGAGGGAGGCGATTTATATACCTTACGGATGGAAAACGCCGTCGTTATCAAAATCCATGCCCGTAGTTTATTGACCCAGACTTCAGGCCTCAAGATGATGGGTTTTAAGGAAACGCGCTATCTAAAAGTGCTTCGCGATGCCATTGAAGAATTCAGACTACTTTTTATTGAGTGGGTCAACAGCTTTGACAAATCCAATGATATTCCCGATGAGTGGGGTCCTTTATTTCGATAAACTTCTTTTTTGACTCTTTTAGATTTCAAACAGAAGTCCTTTAGAAAGCAATTCCTGATAGCGTTTTTCATCAAAACAAAAAAAGTAAGCACCTCGACGAGAGGTTCCTTTTTGCTTTTCTTTCAATTTGACCAAAAGATTCATATTCAGAATTTTTTTGCTGAAATTCCGTTTATCCAAAGGACGCCCCATGATTGATTCGTACAAATTTCGGAGTTCCAGCATGGTAAACTTTTCGGGTAAAAGCTCAAATCCAATCGGCTGATAACGCACCTTACGGCGAAGTTGCTCCAGTGCTTTTTCAAACATCTGAGGGTGGTCATACACCAAGTCTAATTGAGCCACTTTAGAGATAGGCCACCACGTAGCACCATACTCATGCGAAAGTTTAGGAAGCGTTGGCTCAACCTCAATAAGTGCATAATAGCAGGTCGTAATAACACGCTCTGTGGGTACCCGAGATACGTTTCCAAACGTGTATACCTGCTCCATATAGACGTTTATCAAACCAGTTAGGCGTTCAACGGTATTGCGAGCCGCATCATCAATATTTTCGTCGGGATGCACAAAACCTCCCAATAACGCCCAATAACCTTTAAAGGGGTCATAAAGGAATTTGTGCAACAATACATGAAGCTCTGTGCCATAAAATCCAAAAATAACACAGTCAACCGAATTGAGTAAACTGATTTCTCCGGCATGATAATGGGGAGAAGCAGTATCAACAAAACGAATAATGGATGTGTCGTTTTTACTAATGTCCGAAGAACGAGTCATCAAAAGAATGTTTTCAACAATACACTTAAAAGACAGGATTGACATAAAAATACCATTCTATCCGGGATTTTTCAATTTTCAGCCTAATAACCTATAGCCAAGCAGGGTATTTAAGGCCATAAAGGCGAGAAATTTGTATATTTGAACTCTCTAAACAATATTCCACCAAATCTTTCCGTTTTTGACACAGCAAAAACCTAACAGTAATGATTCTACTTCAAGCGCAAACCGCCGTTGATTCCGTAGCTACTACCGCTGCTTCTGCCTCAGGAATTTCTTTATTTGACTTAGTAATGAAAGGAGGATGGGTAATGATTCCTCTCCTACTTATGTTTTTCGCAACCTTGTTTCTTATTATCGAACGTTGGTTAGCTATCAATGCCAACGGAAAAATCGAAAATAGTTTCATTGATAATATGAAGGATTTTGTGCAGCAGGGCAACATCAAATCTGCCGAATCGCTGTGCCGTAATCAACGCTCAGCTGCGGGGCGAATTTTTGAAAAAGCCGTAGGAAGGATTGGTTATACTATCAAAGACATTGAAAGTACGATTGAAAATGCCAGCCAAATTGAATTGGCTCGTTTAGAAAGCAATCTTGCCTATTTGGGAGTAATTGCGGGTATCGCGCCCATGCTAGGGTTCGTTGGTACTATCTCAGGCATTATCAATATATTCTACAGCATTTCGCAATCAAACGACTTCAATATCAGTACCATTGCAAGTGGTATGTACGAAAAAATGGTTACTTCCGGCGCGGGTTTGATCGTAGGTTTGATTGCGTATATGGGCTATCACATGCTCAATATGAAAATAGACCGTCTTGCCCTAAAACTTCAGGCAGGCGCATTTGATTTCTTAGACGTTTTGCAAAAACCGATTACAAGCCGTTAAGTAGTGTTATCCGTTTATAGGAAGAGAAATTAAGTTTCGGATAACCGGTAACCATTAACAGTTTACTTTATAACCATGAAAATCCGTCGAAAAAAAGCATTTGTGCCCAAGGTATTTACCGAATCATTGAATGACATCATGTTCTTCCTGATGCTGTTCTTTTTAATTATTTCTACGATGGTGAATCCCAACGTCATTAAAATGATGTTGCCTAAAGCGTCGGCTGCTCAGCAAATGCAAAAGAAGCAAACCACTATAGCCGTAAATGCTGACAAGGAATATTTTATTGACCGCCAACCGATAGCTAAAGATCAATTGGAAACTCAGCTTCAAACTATTTTTGCCGGAGTGGAAGAAAAGACCGTAATCTTGCAAGTGGACCAGTCTATCTCTGTACAGGACTTAGTGGATGTATTGGCCATTGGAGCCAAACTTGACATCAAAATGGTGATGGCAGTTAAGAAATAATTATGGCCACTGCTTCGGAATTTCCAAGGTACGTGCATAGTTCTTAGAGCAGTGGCTGTGTACATAATTCAATAGCTTTTGCACATCCCGTTCAAAATCTACAAAGTAATCGGGGTTAAATTTGTTCAGCTTCTTCACTAAGCTATCCACTTTCTTAGCAATGTATTCTGCACACGAGTCGCTGCGGCTGTTGTGAATGAGCAATAGAGCGGATTGATGCTCAAAAAAAGTCAGAAACAGGTAAATACTCAACTCAATCTCACCGTATTTATCTTTGGTAATTTTGACGTGTTGGCTTATTTCTCCGCTAAAACTCCTCATATCCATCATCATCCAACCCGGCGTATCGTGCGTTCTTGCCGCTACTTTTAAGATTCTCTGTTTGATATCATCACGGCGTATTTGAACTGTATCTCCGTGTTCAATCAGTTCAAATTCAAAACGTTGTACCAAATTAGAATCTTTGGCAACCAGCCGAAGAAGCAACTTGTCTTTTTCTTTTTGAGGCATTTGGATAATCGCCCTTTTGAGTTCTTCCGAAAGAGCCATACTACAAACCTTTATAATCTTTTTTCTTTTGACGAGTTTCCAATTTTTTAACTACGTCGGTATAAATCCGCTCCATAAAAACAGGGTTGGTTGAATAAAACTGGTAACTGCGATTATAAGCAGCAGAATCTGTACCGTATTTTTTGAAGATTTTCTGTTTCAAATATTCCGTTACAATCGTGGAAGAATCAAGTGAAGTCATTCCCAAACGCCCTACCCGTGCTTCGAGTAAGTGCATATCGGTCAGGATTTGAGTCATTTTTGCTTCTGAAAGTGTCCCTTCGGGAATTTTTGGGTCATCTTGGCAACCGGTCAGTAAAACCGTTAGGATTAAAAAAGGAAACAATAAGCGGGGTATCATGGCTGATTTTTGTATTTTTGAATGGTTCAGCTACAAAATTACGAATGATTGAGCAATTTATAACCAAGATACGTCAGTACGAGATTCGGATTCGTAAGGCCGTCAATGCCGATATGCGAGGCAGTTTTCGTTCCGTTTTTAAAGGTTCAGGCTTGGAATTTACCGACTTGCGCGAATACCAATACGGCGATGATGTGCGTACAATTGACTGGAACGTATCGGCCAAAGGCCACGGGACCTTTGTAAAAATCTTTCGGGAAGAGAAAGAACAGACCGTTTTCTTTCTGCTGGACGTGAGTGGCTCGCAACAGGTAGGAGAAGCCACACATGTTAAATTGGACACCGCTAAAGAGATCTGCGGTGTATTAGCTCTTTCGGCCATTCAGGAAGCAAGCCACGTTGGCTTATTATGTTTTTCCGATCAAAAAGAAAAATACATTCGCCCTTCCAACGGCATGAAGCATGGTTATCAGTTGATTACGGAATTATATAAACTAAAACCTCAATCTCTGAAAACGAATCTTGCGGAAGCTATTTTATTTACACTCAAGGTAGTCAAACGTCGGAGTGTAGTTATTTTTGTTTCCGATTTTATTGACAAAAACTACGAACACAACCTTCGCGCCTTGGCTCGGAAACACGATTTGGTCATGGTTCACCTCCTTGATCAACGCGAAACGAACCTACCTCGTTTGGGTATTATCCCCATGCGTGACCCCGAAACAAATAAAACGACTTGGATTAATACTTCTTCACTTTGGTTCCGCCGTCGAATACGGCAGGACTTTTCTCACCTTAGCAAAAAAATTGAGCAATTTGCACGACAAAACGACATTAATTACGTAGCGATTGACGCCAAGGAAGATTACGTAAGTCCATTGGTTAAACTATTCAGAATCAGACGTAAAGGATAAGCCTCATAGGCAAAGTTGTATAAGTTACGAAGTCGTTATATATTTGAAGAAATAACGTATTCCTGACTCATGCAAGATTATTGGCAACTGTTATTGATAGGTATCATGGCTTTTTTGTACGCTTCTGTCGGGCACGGCGGAGCGAGCGGTTATTTGGCATTGATGGCCCTCTTTGGCACTTCACCCGCTTTGATGAAATCTTCGGCATTGATTCTTAACGTATTTGTTTCCCTTATTGCCTTTATCCAATACTACCGTGCCGGGCATTTTCGATGGAATTTATTTTGGCCGTTTGTGATTACAAGTATTCCCTTATCCTACATTGGAGCTACCTTACCCATTACTGATTCATTGTACAAAAAACTTCTGGCCATGGCATTGGCCATTGCCATTGCACGAATGCTGTTTCAACCGGTTGATAAAAAAGAAACAAAGCCCGTTGTGCTGTGGCTCAGTTTGTTGATTGGAGCAGCGATTGGAGTATTGTCGGGAATGTTGGGAATTGGAGGCGGTATTATTCTGAGTCCCGTGATTTTATTGTTGGGATGGGGACGAGTCAAAGAAACGGCAGCCGTTTCCGCTTTATTTATTTTTGTCAATTCCATGTCGGGTTTATACGGGCTTTTTCAAAAAGGATTTGTTCCCAATACACAACTAAGTACTTGGCTAATAGCCGCTTTGATTGGCGGAACGCTGGGCGCTTATCAAGGCAGTTTTAAATTCAATCTTCAAACATTGCGTTATATTTTGGCCTCCGTATTGCTGATTGCAGTGGCAAAGCTATATTTGACTTAGCATCCCTCAATTTAGATTTCTGTACGTGAAAAAATACCTCTTCTTCCTGTGCTTGTTTTCGTGGAAAATAAGCGCCCAACACTTGAATACTCACTTACTTCAAAACATCTATGGTCCTATTCAACCGACCAACGTGAGTGTCGAAAAATTCCTGTCGTCCACTGCTACCCCTGTAAGTTTGGCACTGCCCGCTGGGTTGTTGATAGCGGGTTTTTCAACCAAAAACAAAACGTTACAAAGTCAAGGATGGCAGGCACTAGGAGGGTTTGTTATTGGAAATGCAGTTACACAAATCACCAAAAGAATCGTATTACGCGAACGCCCGTTTATCGCACAACCCTCTCTTTTTGTAGCTCGAATAGAAGGTGAAGAACCCAATTATTCTTTTCCATCCGGACATACAACTACAGCTTTTGCCACTGCCACCACTTTAGCAATCAATTACCGAAAATGGTACGTCATTGTGCCTGCGTACGCATGGGCAGGAGCCATTGGTTACTCACGAATGCGCTTAGGTGTGCATTACCCAAGCGATGTACTGGCAGGAGCAGTAACAGGTGCCGCAGGTGCGTGGCTTTCTTACAAAATTCAGAAAAAATGGCAACAACGAATGCAGCGTAAAGCTCAAAAACCGTTGTAACACTTTTTGCGATTCTTGTCTATGAATAAACGATCAACTTAATACTACCGATGAATTACCGAAAATTAGGAAAAACAGGATTTGAAATTTCAGAAATAAGTCTGGGTACATGGCAGGTTGGCGGCAAATGGGGCGATGAGTTCAGCCACGAAAACGCCGAAAAAATCCTTCATGCTGCTGTAGATTCAGGAATTAACTTTATTGATACTGCCGATGTATACGGAGCAGGTGAAAGCGAAAAAGCCGTAGGAAAATTCGTCAAAAGTCGTTCGGAACGTATTTATGTAGCTACCAAGTGCGGTCGCCAATTAAATCCACACGTCAACGAGGCGTATCAGCCTGCCATACTGCGCAAATTTGTGGAAGACAGTCTCAAAAATATGGGGCTCGAAACGCTTGATTTGATTCAACTGCACTGTCCGCCTACTGAAGTCTATTACCGACCCGAAATTTTTGAATTGTTTGACCGATTGAAAGACGAAGGTAAAATCCTGAATCTTGGCATCAGTGTTGAAAAAGTGGAAGAAGCACTCAAAGGAATTGAATTTGAGAATGTTACAACTGTTCAAATCATCTTTAACATGTTTCGTCAACGCCCTGCGGAATTGTTTTTTGAACAGGCGCAAAAGAAAAATGTGGGCGTTATCGTACGCGTCCCTTTGGCAAGCGGCTTATTGACGGGGAAATTTTCTAAAAATTCGACTTTTACCGCAGGCGACCACCGTTTCTTTAACCGCAATGGTGAACAATTTGACAAAGGCGAAACTTTTTCAGGTATTGACTATGAAACGGGTTTGGCTGCCGTAGAAGAATTGAAGACCTTATTTCCTGCTTATGCGAATCTTGCTCCCGTAGCCCTTCGTTGGATTTTACAATTTGCGGCAGTAAGTACCATTATTCCAGGTGCTTCCCGTCCCGAACAGGCAACGGCCAACTTAGAAGCATTGGGTATTCCTGATTTAACTTCAGAAAAGCTGTCTGCCGTCAACGCCATTTACTCGAAATACATTAAATCACAGGTGCACCATTTGTGGTAAATTGTTAAGGCTTTGGTTAACAAAAAATAGACTGCCCAAAAACCGACAGTCTATTTTTTACTGATTTTTTGAATATTCTCTACTTCTTTGGCTCGCTGATTACGCCCAAATACCTTCCCATCCAATACGGCAAAAGCCAAATATCGCCGGCGCTGTGCTCAGAAGTACCGTTGCTGCCTGCACGGTCTAATTGAAACATGTTTCCATTATGACGCTGCACAGGTCGTTCGTCGGGGGGCAACACTTCTTTGAGGGTCTGATTACGGAAATTAGGGGCTATTTTTTCAACGTCTTTACGGTGGCTATTCGAAATTGCCCAGTCAATAAGGTCGAGCGGGTGTTCCTGCAAATACCAAACCGCTTCTTTCAAATCAAATTCCTGAGCCCCTGTCAATGCCGTAAAGATGTTCCAGGCTCCTTCTTTTTCGGGGCGTTCTATTTGCCAATGGTCGATAATCGCTTCTTTGTATTTGGCCTTGAGCGTATCGTTGAAAGCATAACGATACAATCCCCAATAACTCACAAAATACATTTCGTCGTCAGAGTGATTCCAACCATCGGAGAGGAGTTTACTGAGATCATCGGCTTCGCCGGGCGCGGGACTGATTTCTTTCATCGGCCGCATCAGATTTTCTAAATAGCCGTGTTTTTGCATCAATTCAAACGCCTTCTCCTTATACTTTTCTTTCTTCGTAAAATGATAAGCCGTTTGCAGCATCGCTACAATATTAGAAGAAGTAATCTTACGGTCGCCGACGTTTTTGGGAAATGCATTAACATAGTCCGGGCTCCAGCGTCCCCAAGCGGTAGGTTTACCATCAAAGTCAATCAGGTAATAATTGTTTTTGACGATGTGCGCCATGAGCGTATCAATGAGCGTAATCGCACGACTTTTCATGTCGGGGTCATCTATCAATTCCGCCATGGCCCCAAAGGCAAAGATATGTCCAACGGCTTCGTCGCTGCTCGTCGTCGCTTTCCAATCCCATTCAGGGTCGAGAGCATGTTGCCAACGGTCAGGGTCAGAAAGCTGAGAAATATAACCGCTTCTTTCAAACGAACGGGAAGGAAAACCCGGAATAGGATTGATGGTATAAAGACGCTCCATAGCGTCTAACGCTTCGCGGCAATTTTTGAGCGCATCTGCGTCTTTGGTCGCGGCATAGCGAAAAATCTCTCCTCCTAAATACATCGAAGTCCAAAGACCGTCGTTGTCGGAGTCAGCCAAATAACCCGAAGCAATATTGCCTTTTTCCATGTTGTCTAACGAAGCGTTAAATCCGTTCCGAATGTGGCGACTGCGAACCTGCTCTTCATAATACATTGCTTTGTCGTGCAGCGTCATTTCTTTGAAACAAATCTGTCCCAACCCGGCAGTTGTCAATATCAAAACTGACTTTTTGGGTCCTTCGGAAATATGGACGACGCTATTGCCCGGTAACCAACGTTCACCGTTATAATAATCAAATTTACCATCAGAGCGAAGTGCAAAAGCACCATTGGTGGTACCAAACCAAACTTTATCGCCAATTACTTTCACAGCCGTTATTTCTATCCATGGCAGTTTTTTCTGAATTTCGCCCCTTTGTTTTTTGGTTGCAATATCAAATTCCAAATAACCGTCATTGGTTCCGACGATGAGTTTTTTTGCATCGGCTGTTACATCGAAAGCCGTGAAACCAGTTCCCTCAAAAACTTTGGTCAGTTTGTTGTCGGCTAACGTCAGCGTTTGAACTGATTTTTTACCCAAAATCCAAAAGGTTGCGGCATCGCTTTGGTATCGAATCGAAAGTACTTCATCTTCACTGCCCCCCTTCCAAAGCGAAGTAGAATCTTTAATCAGTTGTAAGGACTTACCATCTGAAATCAAAAACGTAAAATCTTTCCCTCCCGCAAAAAGTCGCGCCGCAGGAAGTTGATGCTTAGAAAACAGTTTTCCGGCCCATGAGTTGCTCAATACCGTTTTATCGTCCAAAAACACAAATTGCTCTTCATAGATACTCAATGCCGTTACTTTCTTGTTTTTGAGGGGGCGATACGTGCCATCGGCCTGTAACTTTCCGTGGTACAAAAACTGCCCGTCGTAAGGTTGGAATAAACCAGAGGTTGAAAGCATTTTGATAACGCCGTTGCGGTCGCTAAAAGCAGAAAGCAGCATTCCGTCTGAGGGTTGAGAATAATATTTAACGCTGTAATCTTGCAGAAAAGGTACATCTTCGTGAACGGGTTGCGTCGTTGATTTTTTGCTGCAAGAGACAAAAAGACCCACGCAAAAACTCCACAAGAGGATTGATTTAATAGTTGACATAAATAAATTAAGTGAGTGATTTGTGATAATAGAAATGAATAGTAGCGCTAACGAATCATACCCAGATAGCGCCCCATCCAGTAAGGAAGTTGCCAAAAAACGGGTTCGCGTTCACGGGAAGGATCACCTCCTTTGGCAGTCCAAGGGTTTTTATCCCAACGAACCGTCATGCGAAGACTTGGAGGTTGTAATATATTGACTTGTTCATCTTCCAACACCGGCTCCCGCACTATCCTGACATCTTCGCGTTTGGAATGGTCAATCGGCCAATCTATGAGGTCGAGGGGAGTATCAACCAAGAAATCAACCGAATTTTGAAGCTCTACCTTTTTATTTCTTGAATAGCAATAAATGAAATTGATGAGCGGGTTATGGTCGCCTTTGCGTTTTTCAAACCAATCATCCATGTGTTTTTGGTAAAAAGCCAATCGCTTGGGGTCGTTCTCGCATTTTATAAGAATAGGATAAACGTAGGCTTGCAACATGACATCAAAATAGATAAACCACGCCGGGTTTTGATGAATCACATTAGCCATATTTTCCAGATAATGCTCTTGATTGATTAGCCGCAGGTATTCCTTTTGGTATTTATCATCGTTAGTCATGTAGTGGGCCAATTTGAGGAAGGCCAACATTTCCATTGAGTTTTGGCTTTTATCAGGTGTCCACTCGGGGTCACGATTAATTTGGTCCGGCGACCACACTGACCAACGCGTAGGTTTGCCATCGACATCTACAAAATTGTATTTGTGGGTAATGAGGTAATCCACAATCCGCACCACGTGTTTGCGAACTACTGCTTTTTCGGCCTCGTCAGCTACCAATTCATAATAAAAATAATAACCGAACATGTGTCCGCACATTTCGTCGCTGCTGGTATCCCCTTTCCAAAGCCATTTACTATCTTTGGATTTTCTCCATCGGATTTCAACGGGTTTGAAACGCGGCTCTTTTACCAACTCTTCAGCCAACTGTTGCGGTGTGTAGGTTTGATTTCCATCGTGTACATTGGTCCAATCAGAAGGTACAATCGTACGGGCAAAAAAACCATCCGTATCCGTAACTTCCTGCAATAATTTCAGAAAACCAAATGCTTTTCGGGCATTTTCTTTCGCATCAGAACTCTTTGAAGCAGCATACCTAAAACTTTCCATGACGAGGTAGTTACCCGTATATTCGCCATCGTTGTCATCATCTTCAGGTTGCCAAGTGGTAAGGTCTCCTGCTTTTTCCAAGCGACATTGCCCAGCTATCCACGGAGCACGGATATGACGTTTTAGCAACACCTCCTGAAAATAGTCATTTTTCTGAGCCAAGGTCATTTTTTGGCGTTTAATGACACTTATCCCTTTCAAAGTCGCTATCCAGGCATTTCCATTTTCATCAAAAGCAATGTCTTTGACGTAGTCATCAAGCAACCAACGTCGACTAAAACGCAACGAATGAGTGCCATCAACATAATAACGCACGACGCCTTTCTCAGTCCCTACCCAAACCGTACCTTCAGCATCTGTCTTGATACAGGTGACATACACACTTGGCAAGCCCTCCGTTGGAGTAATCGCCCGCTTTTTTTTGAAATGATCAATGATACTGACACCGCCCAATCCACCGGCCCAAAGTTGTTGATTCGGCCCGGTTGTAATACCTTTTATATATCCGCTTATTACTTCATCCTGACCTCGTAAAACGGTCGTTTTTTCTTCCTTATTAATATAATACAATCCGACATCACTCGCGAGCCACAATCCACCCTGATTATCGGCCACCGCATCACGGACTGACCGAGGGATTTCGTAGTTTTTTTTACTAAAATTTTGGCCGTCGAAAAACCATATTCCTTTGGGGCCAATGGCGTATACACCTTTGGAAGCAGCACACACGACAGAAACAGGCGCCTCCGGACCGGGGATTAATTTAAGTTGATTATTCTTAAAGCGGTACACTCCTTTCCAAGTTCCCACCCATACATTCGATTGGGCATCAGTCGTCACCGAGAAAGCCGGTCCTTGATCGGCTCCCGTTTGTACAGTTTTCCAGAGAGCATGTTTGGCTTTCTTTATAAAAACACCTGCGGCCGTCGCTATCCAGGTATTTTCTTCCGCATCTATAACTATGCTTCTTACTTCACTATTTTCCATGCCCTTTGGCAGTGGATAGGCTTCATGCGTTTCCTGCCAAAATGCCGCATCAGCATAAACCGATACCTTCTCCTGCCCCCTTACTGCGATAAAAAACAGAAGCGTTATGGTGAGCAGGTTCATCGACCTATAAAGTCCCTTGGAGATATACAGTTTCATGGCAAGACAATGACGTTTTCATAAATAATACTTCATTGGAGCTTTGCAGGGCTATTACGTAACCATTAAATTTTAAGGTTAGCAAAAGATGAAAATACGCCTAAGCATAGTCTAGTATTATATTTTTATTATCACATTTTAAGTTTGCGCAATTTGAGGATATATTTACGCAAATTGAGACGGTTTGTTTTGTACGATGGTGTACTTTTACTTCACAGATCAGTGATTGTCTGATGATTTCGGAGTCTATGTCAAAACCTTTATCCTACTACCTTACACCATGGCCTGCATCAACGAATACATTCTGCGGAAAGTTATCCAAGGAGATCAAATAGCCTTTGCGGAGCTGTACAATCATTACAAAACCCCCGCGATTAAGTTTTGTGTTTCGCTTGTCAAAGATGAAGAGGAAGCAGAAAACATGATTCACGATGTATTTATAAAAATCTGGGAAAAACGTAACCAAATTAACCCTGATTTGAACTTCAATTCCTATTTATTTACCTGTTTAAGGAACCTGGCATTTGACCATTTCAAAAAAATGGAAAAGAGTCAATTTCTCAGGCAACAATACATGGACAGAATGGAAGAAATGCACGATGGAGCAACCGAAGCCGAAGAAGCAAAAATTATCTTACTCCGAGCTGGGATAGATTCCTTATCGGAAAAACGTAAGCAAATCTTAAAGTTGAATGTAGAAGAAGGCAAATCCTATCAGGAGATTGCCGAACTCATGAGAATATCAAAAAATACGGTCAAAAATCAACTCGTGAAAGCAAAGCAATTTTTGCGTGAGCGAGTAGATTTAGCCGCCGTACTTTAATCATACAGCTATTCCTGCTATCCACACCATTTTAAATTCTTTCCAATAAAAAATCGGGGAACTACCTCGTCCTATCTCTACACAATACCTATCTTTTATTTATTTATCGGATATTAAGTATGGCATGACCAATATCATACCATATAGACCTTATTTTCAATTAGTTGCAACTATCCTTTGGGTAAGTTCATTTTAAAAATATTTTTCACTTCAGTAGTCCTAACAGTATGTGCCTGTAGTATTTGTGAGTACCAATCTTTTAACCAATCCAATAAAATTATGAAATTTAGATCTATCCTCCAACAAATGTTGAGGCCTCTTCTCATCACTGCGATGGTTGTGGGGGTCGGCTTTGGTACGGCGTGGGCGCAAGTCCGAACCGTAACGGGCAAAATCACCTCCAAAGAAGGCGGTAACGGGATGCCCGGCGTAAACATAGTTCTCAAAGGGACACAAAAAGGCTCCAGCAGTAATGCCTCAGGTAACTATACCATTGAAGTAACCGGCAATAATCCGACATTGGTTTTCTCTTTTGTGGGTTACACATTAGTAGAGATGCCAGTAGGAACCAAAAGTGTCATTGACGTAACTATGGAACCAGGTGCCGAAAATCTACAAGAAGTAGTCGTAACTGCCTTAGGAATCAGCCGAGAAAAGCGCTCATTGGCTTTCTCCGTAGGTGAATTAAAATCAGAAGACATCGTAAAAGCGGGAAACCCTAACCTATTGAAATCCTTAGACGGTAAGGTAAGCGGGGTTAACCTGACCAACATCAGCAGCGACCCAACTTCTTCGGTGTTGGTTAACATTCGCGGTACGTCGGCGATGCCAACGTTGAGCGACGCCAACGTTTCTTTGAAAAGCCAACCTTTGTATGTAATCAACGGTATTCCGGTAGGTACTCAATCATTTACGAATAAAGACGGGGTAGACTTTGGTAATATTCTCTCTCAATTAAACCCGGAAGATATTGCTTCGGTTACCATCCTGAAGGGCGGTAGTGCCGGTGCTTTGTATGGTGCTGAAGGCGGAAATGGTGTTATCATGATTACCACCAAGTCGGGTGCAGGTCTGAAAAAAGGAATTGGGGTAAGTTATACTACTTCAGCTACGACGGATAGAGCCTATCAGTTTTTCCCGGAGCAAATGGGTTATGGACAAGGGGAAAGAGCCTACGAATGGCAATATGACAATACCGATACGTGGGGACCTAAATTGGATGGCAAGTTTTCGTCGAATTATTGGGACGTAACAGCCAAGCAGTGGAAAACCGGCCCAATGGTTTCCGCCAATGAAGACCGGGTAAAAGCGTATTTGCGAAACGGAAGTACGATGACGAATACCATTGGGGTAACGGGCAATTATGACAAAGGTTCTTTCCGCTTCTCTATCTCGGATATGAACAATAAAGGGGTAATGCCAAACACCAAAACAGACCAGAAATCTTTCAGCCTCAATACTACTTACAATCTGACCAAAGACGTTCGGGTTTCGGTGAGCGGAAGCTACATTAAAACGTTCTCGCCTAATAAACAAAACACGACAGGCTCTAACAGTGTATTGAACGATTTGCTGTTTAATATCCCTACCAACTTACAGCCACTTGACCAGATGCGGGATTACTGGTTAACAGGATTTGCCGGAGTTCGTCAAAATGGCGCTATTATGAAAGATAACGGAATCGATGTAGCTCAAAACAATCCTTGGTGGAATACCTACGAAAAAATCCACAAATTTGGCCGCGATAATTATTTCGGTAAAGTACAGTTGGATTGGCAATTGTCTAAACCTTTCTCTTTATTGGTCCGCACAGGAATGCAAAACGTAAAAGAGAATTATGAGTTGAGACAGTCTTGGGGAGGAAAAGGAGACGCATTTGGACAATTTGTGACTGGTAATACCAGCAGTGTAGAGGCCAACACTGACGCGATTCTTACCTATAATCAAAATTTTGGCAAGTTATCGGTAACAGTAGCAGGGGGTGGTAACTACCGCTATACCAATGCCAATGCTATGGAAATCATAGGAGGTGATTTAAGTTCGCCATCGCTATTTACAGTCGGAAATATCAAAGCGGGAACGTTAACGGTAAGCGGTACTCCAAATAGTGGTAATAGTCCTTACTTAGTAGGTCAATCAGTAAGTGCCTACGGAACTGCTAACTTTGGATACAATAGCCAACTATTCTTAGAAGTGACCGGACGTAACGACTGGAAAGGGGCTTACTCACAGGAAAAAATCAGCTATTTCTACCCTTCGGCTTCATTGAGTTGGGTGGCTTCCGAAACCTTTAAATTACCACAGTTCTTCAATTTGGTAAAAGCTCGCTTGAACTACGCTGACGTAGGAAATGGCTTGGTAAGAAGAAGATCAATTGATACCTATAGCTATGATGCTAGCCCTTGGGGTTCAATCAATACAGTAAGCTTGAACGCAAGTCTTGTAGATCCAGCTCTGAAAGCACAACACTCCGTTTCTAAAGAAATTGGAACAGATATTTGGATGCTGCACAATAGAATCAAATTTGACTTTACATATTTCGTAAAAGACCAAAAAGACCAGATTGACAATATTCCTTTGGTTCAGGGAACAGGTTATACCGGTCTGTTGACAAACATTGGTGATGTACGCAACCAAGGATTTGAGTGGGGTTTAAACTTTACACCCATCAAAACCAAAGATTTGACTTGGGATATTTCGGCCAGTTTTACTCACTACAAAGCTAAAATCACCCGTTTGTCTGACAAATTTGCCCCGTCCGGCTACGTGTTTGCCAGTTATGATGGAAAGACCAAAGTAAAAATTGCCGAAGGAGAAGTAATCGGAAGTATTTACGAAGAAAACCCGGTAAAGAGAGTTCAAACGGGTAAATATGCAGGTATGCCGCTATTGGATGGTTCGGAAGGTAAAATTCAAAAATCCAGCGACGAGAGAGACCGCGGTAAATTGGGCAACTTTAACCCTGATTTTATCTTAGGCTTAAATTCTACGCTTAAATACAAACAATTTACGCTTGGATTGGTAGGTAGCTTTCGTAAAGGTGGAAAATATGTATCCGTTAATCAGCAATATGCAGAATCGAACGGTAGAGCTACTACGACTCTGGGTTCTGGCGCGAATAATCCTTATTGGGTGGGAGGTCGTGATGCTGAAAACGGTGGTTTGGTTTGGCCAGCTGAGAACGCCAGCCAATACGCTGCCATTAATTCTAACAACAACGACAAACGCTCTAATTTCCAAGATGCCAGCTACGTAAAAGGAGTATTCTTAAATCCTGATTACAAAGGTGACCCGGCCAAAGCTACCGATGCTGATTACATTGTTAACGGAGCGGATCCTAAGAATACCTTCTATGATTTCCCTTACAATGGCTACGGTGACATCATCTGGAACTTCTCGGCTACCAGAACGTATGATGCAACCAACTTTAAGATGAGAGAAATTACGCTTGCTTATACATTACCAAAAGCAATCACAAGCAAGTATAATTTAAGCAATGTAACGTTTGCGTTGATTGGCAGAAATGTGTTCCAATGGAATGCCTCTGGCCGTAACGAAGACCCCGAATCAGCTTTTAGCGGTGTAGGAACTAACCAAGGAATTCTGAGAGCGACTTTACCGAGCATTCGTTCGTATGGATTTAAGCTTTCACTTGATTTTTAACAGTAAACTTCATTTGTAAATCAAAAGATATGAAATCGTTTTCAAAAATATTCGCATTTGTCTTGGTGGCGGGCGTATTCTCCTGCAGCAAAGATGAATTAAGGGTGTATGATACTGTGCAGCAGTTAGACGCGGTCGAATCCGTCAATGATCCCTTTTTATTGGCCTCTGTAATCAAACAAACTTCGCTGTTTTATCAGGGAATGAGCTTTGACAACCGTCGCCTTCCCAGCGCCGTTCAACACATGCAAAGCAACTACCAAAGCGGCGACAACTTCTACTCCGGCTTTAAGTCACCCATCGACGATATGTACTCTGCCATGAACATTCTTAAATTGGTAGATGGCTCCATCGGTTTGGCGGATAAAAGAGCATCAAAAACTCATAAAGGTATCTTTATTACGTTCCGCGTATTGTTGTTTTCGTTCATGACCGACTTTTATGGTGATGTTTACTACACAGAAGCCCTGAAAGCCCGTGAAGGAATTTTGTATCCTAAATACGACAAACAAACTGCCACTTACGCAGGTTTGTTGAAGGAATTGGACGATGCTACGGCGCTTATGACTGCTGGTACGGAGCCTATTGATAAAAGCTACGACATCATGTTTGGCGGAGACAAAACCAAGTGGATAAAATTCGCCAACTCATTGAAATTGCGTTTATTGATGCGAGCTTCAAGTAAGATGACGGATGCAGGCACAAAAATAACGGCGCTGCTGAACTCTCCTCTTTTAACCGATGCCACTGAAAATGCTTCTATAGCTTACGTAGGGGTAACGGCTGATAACTCATGGAAAGGCGGAACCATCAACTGGGGCTCAGTAGATGAATTCAATAAAAGAAGACCCTGCAAAACCTTAGTTGACAAATTGACGGATTTGAAAGACCCTCGTTTGAATATTTGGGTAGCTCCCGTTGAAATGCCGTGGACTACTGATAAAACTAAAGATGGAGTTAGCTTTACGACCACTGACCCGAATGGATTTACATACACTTCGAAATGGGAATACCTGGATTTGAACAACAAAGACATGTCAGCCCAAACTTCCAATATCACTGATACTGACAAACCATACGTAGGGTTTATCGCGGGGATGTTGAGCGATTGGAAAAATGGAAACGGTCACTACAATACGGCAGCAGGTGGTGTTGTGGGCAACTTTAAAGTATCTCAATTCTCTCAATTGTTCCGTCAAAACAAACATGCTTTGCTGAAAGCCCAAATCATGAACAGTGACGAAGTTCAGTTCATTTTGGCAGAAGCCGCCGCAAAAGGACTGATTTCAGGAAGCGCTGATACGTACTACCGTAAAGGTATTACCAATTCATTGTTGCGTTGGGGTGTAAAACAGGCCGACATTGATAAATACTTGGCACAATCAAGCATTACATTACCTGCCGATAAAGCAGGTCAATTGGCAAAAATTGCTGACCAGAAATGGCTTGCTTTGTTCCTTGTTTCGTCAGAAGCGTATTTAGACTTACGCCGTACCGGTTTACCTAATATTTTCAACAATGGCCGTTTGACAGGCTTCCCATTCCCGGTTCGTTACCGCTATCCGGGCAATGAGTTGGGTCAAAATAAAGTGGCCTATGACCTTGGGGTGAGTACTTTGTCACCCGCTGTAGACGACCAATTCTCAAAAATGTGGTTGTTGCAATAATCAGAGAACGCTATTTAAAAACACTAAGGATAGAAAATAAAAGCCTTGGTAATTTTTTGGGTTAGTTGAACAAAAAAAGGGCAGATAGTATCCGCCCTTTTTTTTGCCCTTAATTTTACAATTCATTATCCGATGTATTCGTAAAAAACTCTTAACTCATAATTTATGAACAGGTTATCGAAAAATAATTGAATAAATTGATAGTACATTCTTCAATGTATACAGTATGTCATTACCTAAAGTAGGTTGACGTAAAATCAACTTATTTTATGAGCGAACAAAATTCAAGGCCTAAGAAAAGTACAAATTTAAAGATTCGTCAAAGGCGGATATTCAGTGAGGAGTTCAAACGAGAGAAAGTTCAGGAAATAATCTCTGGACATCAAAGTATCGGTTCTTTTTGTAAATTATGGTC
>NZ_JAIXST010000155.1 GCF_027484545.1 Runella sp.
CTTGGTCGTCGTCCCTCCTCCCTTCGCCGCCTTGTCACTCCATTCCGCTTTCTTTTTTTGCTCACGGGATTTACCCCTTCTGAACGGGAGAGAAAGAAAGAACCAACCGAAAGCCGACGTAGTCGTTGCGAAGCGTGGGCGAGGCGTAGTTGCGGTGCGTAGAGCGGCAGTACCGCGCGTCGCCGCCCCAGCCACCGCCGCGAAACACGCGGTACGAACTGGTAGCTGGGCCTATGGGATTGACTGTAATGCCCTTATTAGAGTCAGGGTAAGAATCGTACCAATCACTGCACCACTCCCATACGTTTCCGCTCATATCGTACAATTTCAATAGGTTAGGCGTTTTTAAACCTACTTGCTTCGATTCTTTGTGGCTATTTTCTTCATCGTATCCATACCAGCCTACTTCATCCAACTTATTACTCCCCGCATACTCAAATGGATATTGTTCCCGATATTTTCCGCCTCGTGCGGCGTACTCCCATTCGGCTTCGGTGGGCAAGCGGTAATAGGTACCCTTTGGGCGACTATCTTTTGTTTTGTCATTGAGACTTGGCAAAAACAGCTCGTCAATGTCTTCCCAAGAAACTTGCTCCACAGGGCGCTTTGCGCCTTTAAAATACGATGGATCAGCCATATCCGTATCACGCATCACGTAGGCCCATATTTCCTGCGTAACTGGATATTCGCCCATCCTAAAATCGTCCAAGCGTACTCGGTACGTGGCGCTCATCTTAAATGGGTCAGCATTCCTATTCCCTTCAATCGCTATCATATTGAAAGAAACGGGGCTATCAGAGAAGGTTTGGGAGTGGTTTTCCATAGAGCGGCGCGTTTTCTTACTACAAGTGGCTAATTTACAGCAATTACATTGATTTTAATATCCGTATTTCGCCCTTTATCGTCGCTGCACGAGATTTTTACTTTGCCCAAAGGCGGCGTAAAAAACAGGGGAGTTTGGGGGTTGGCTTTTTGCAGTAATTGGTCATTTACGTACCAATACACTTCCCGCACGTCGTTAGCAGCTTGACAGGCCAATTGCAACTGTTGCCCTTCCAAGAAATACTCGCTGCCGTCATTGGGGCTTACAATAATGGGAGCACCCACTTCCAACACCCGCGTACAGGCGGCGTTGTGCGGGGGGATGCGTTGGTAAGGGATTCGATTCAGTTCGTTGTAGGCAATCAATTCAGGGGCCAAACTGGGGTACAGTTTCCGCACGTAACCGCTGTCGGGCAAACACTCCGTGCAATACGAAAGGTGGGCGGCGGGGTCCGTAAATACCCATTTCAAATGTTGGCATTTGCGCGTGGGCGAGATGCCCATGATGGCGTAGTCCAGGATTTGATGTTGGCAAAAATCACTCGGTATATCGCCGCTTTCGGCGCATACTTTTCGTTGGGTTAAGTCGGCAGCCGGTTTGAACCAACCCGTGGGAGAGTTATAATCCAAGGCATTGAAAATATCAAATAATAACGGCGTGGCAATATTGGCTCCATTCAATTCGGGCACGCCCATTCCCGAGAAATTACCAATCCATACGCCCACTGTATAATGCTTGTTGTAGCCAATACTCCACGCGTCTTTTTTGCCGTAGGAAGTGCCCGTTTTCCATGCAATGCGCGGCAGGTGGTAGGTATTGTCAAAATTATTGGGCAAATCGGGGGGAGTGATTTGGGTCAGGATGTTGGTAATTAAAAAGGCGGATTCGGGGGAGATGAGCGGGTCGGGTTTGCGCTGTTCAGGATTTGTAATCCTGAACGAAGAACTGGCCGATTTGTAATCGGCAGTCGTATAGTGAAGCCCCTGCAACCGTCCTTCGTTGGCAAAAGACGCAAAGAGGCGCGTCAGTTCTTCCAACGTCACGCCACAACCGCCCAAAATCATCGAAAGCCCCAAGTCTTTGGATTGCTTTTTTACCGTTTGAAAATCCGCCTTTTTCAAATACTCAATCAACACACTCGGCGTCATGTTTTGCAAGACTTTCACGGCCGGAATATTGAGCGAATTGGCCAAAGCAAATTCCACCGTAACTTTTCCGTTAAAACGGCGGTCGAAGTTTTCCGGCTCAAAACCGCCAAAATTGGTCGGTACGTCATTGACTGCTGATTTGGGTGTAATGAGTCCCTTGTCAAACGCCACGGCATACAGCAACGGCTTCAACGTACTCCCCGGCGAACGCACGGCGCGAATACCATCCACTTGTCCCCCATCGTACGGATTGTTGAAATCAGCCGAACCTACGTAGGCTTCCACCTTCATGGTCTGATTATTGACCACGATGACTGCCGCGTTGTGAATATTCAAACCGCGAAGTCGGTTGACGTAGTTACGAGTCATTTGCTCCGCCTGCGCCTGTCGGTTGGGCACCAACGTTGTTCGGATAATCGGTACACCCTTATTTTCTTTTTTCAAACGAAGGGCCAAATGCGGCGCGGCTTTGGGCGCTTCGCGGCGGTACGCGTTCAAAGGCTCGCTGATAGCATCCTCAATCACTTGTTTATCAAACAGATTGGCCTGTCCAAATCGCCTGAGCCACTTGTTACGTTCCTGCGTGATGTAGGCATTTTTTTGCCCCAATCGCAAACTCGACGGGCGATTGGGAATGATGGTTAGGGTAGTAATTTCGGCCAAACTCAGCAACTGCGGCGGTTTCCCAAAATACAGCATCGAAGCCGATTTCATGCCTTCAATATTACTTCCGTACGGAATCAGATTGAGGTACAGTTGCAGAATCTCGTCTTTGGAATAATGCAATTCCAGCTGCAGCGACCGTCCCATTTCAATGAGTTTGCTCCCGTAGGTACGCTTGCGAGGTTCCAACAGCCGCACTACCTGCATCGTAATGGTCGAAGCACCGGAGGTGCGTTTGCCGCTGATTGTATTCCGCAAAAAGGCTTTTCCCAACGAAACGGGATTAATTCCGAAGTGATAATAAAAATATTTGTCCTCTTTTTGGAGAATCGTTTGACGAAGCGTGGGCGTAATTTCTTCCAATTCGGTATACAATCGCCATTTATCCTCTTCGTTTAAAAAGGCGTGTAGCACTGTACCGTCAGCCGCATAAACAAGGGTGGAGTAAGAAGGCTTGACCTTGAAGGGAAACGCAAAATCAACCAATAAAAACAACAAAAAAGGGCTTATAATAAGCCAAAAGGCCCTTTTTTTTATTCTACTGAATGCGTATTTTAACACTGTTTGGCGTTTTTAGATGCTTTGGCAACGGCACGGTACGCCGTCGCGGAACCGTCAGCATGACAAAAAAATTATACTTCTTCCAGCAACGTCCTGAAAGACACGTACTTATTTACGTAACGCGCATGATGCTTTTCCTGATGCTCTGTAGAATGGAGTTGATCGTAGGTAAAATAATCTTCCATGGTCTGAAAATAATACTGACAGGAAAAAGTAGTGCCCTCATTTTCGATTTCGGTCAATAACCGCAGCACTTTACTGCCGAGCAGCAGTCCCGTTTCCATTATTTCCGGAATATGAACGGTTTTCATCCACTGCAACCACTCTTGTTCTATGGTTCGATCTATGTTGACAGTTACGCTGTACAGAATCATACTTTTTAAATTAAATGTGAAGGTTTTATGATCTAAAATCTAAAATTTTTTGCAGTTCATTGGCAGTGGGCAATTTGCCTTTATAGGCTTCGGGCAGTTGGGGATACAACTCGTAGGTGCTTACTCCAATGGGGTTTGTCTTGGTGCGTAGACTTACTTCTACTTCCAATTTATCTTTTTCGGCACAGAGTATAATACCAATGGATGGATTGTCGTCCTCGGCTTTTTCGGTGTCATTGAGCAATTCGAGATAAAAATCCATTTTGCCCGCATATTCGGGCTTAAATGCTCCTGTTTTAAGCTCAATAGCCACTAGGCATTTCAAAAAACGGTGATAAAAAACCAAGTCAATAAAATATTCTTTTTCGCCCAATGTAACTTTGTACTGGCTACCGATAAAACAAAACCCGTAACCCAACTCTATCAGAAAGTCTTTCAGTTTTGTAAGCAACCTTTTTTCTAAATCACGTTCAAGAACGGGTTGTGCTAATGCTAAGAACTCCAAACTTATTCTGTTTTTCAACATTTCATTTGCCTGTTCGGCAAGATGAACGGGTAAGGTATTACCAAAATTATGCGATTTGTCAATGACACTATTTCTGTAAACATTTGCTTTGATTTGGTTGAGCAGTACATCTCTGCTCCAACCTAATTTGGCTGATGCTTCTACATAAAATCGTCTTTCCTCTTCTGATTTTATTTTTTGGATGATGAGTATGTTGTGTCCCCATGGAATTTCTCCAACAAGCTGTTGGAGAATTGGCAAATGGCGATATTCAAGGAAAAACTGCCTTGCTAACCATAAATTTTGTGCCGAAAAACCCGTCATTTCAGGGAATGCTATTTTCAAATCTTTCGATAATGTTTCAACAACTGATTTTCCCCAAGCTAATTTTTCCTGTTTTTCGACAATCAACTGACCTATAAACCAATACATTCCAATCATAGAACGATTGACAGACTTTGCAGCCTGAAATCTGCTTTCAACTACTTTAATCTTTATCGCTTGCAGAAAAGAAGTATATTCTTCTATATCGTGGTGATTAACCAAATCGTTCTTCATTGATTTTATTCAAACAATAGCTTTATTTATACAAACTCAATTTATCTAAGACGCTTATTTATAAAGTTTTTCGGTGTTTTTGCAGACTGACTTTACCTATGTCATTGAGATTTTTCTGAAGCTATTACAATTATTTAGAGTAACCTTTTGTTCAATTGGCAAAGATAGTTTTTTAATCCTCACCAAACGATTACGGAGGGGTAGACAAAAGTTAGATTAAAAAAATGAGCAGCTTTTCGGTACCGCAAAAAAATAATCTTGAATTCTTGGGCGTTTCATCTGAAACTGGTAGCTTTAACAAACAGATAAGTCCCTCCAATTTTACGACCTGTCCAATGGACTACAAGGCATTAAGAGAATTGGTCAGACAGGGTGAAGGCAAGTATCTTGAGTTCAAACTCAAGTCCAATCACCCCGAAAAAATTGTCCGTGAGGTAGTAGCTTTTGCTAATACCGGCGGCGGACGTCTTCTCATCGGCATCGGCGACGATCGCACTATCAAGGGCCTCAAATACGTAGACGAGGACGAATACCTTCTGGTCAGAGCCATTGAAAAATACTGCTCACCTGGCATTGAATACCACATTGACCGCATTCCCATAGGCGAAGAGCGCGACGTATTAGTATTTACGGTGTTGCCCAGTGAAAAGCGCCCTCATTATGTGCTTCAGGAACCCAATCCTTCACAAATCAATACCACTTTGGTAAAAAAGAAAGTGGTTCCGCAGAAGCCCAATAACACTTTGGTCAAGAAGACCTACATTCGCGTGGCCGACAAATCTATTCAGGCAAGTTGGGAAATGCGGGAAATCTTACGTCGCAAAAATGATGACCGAAACGTAAAATTTCAGTACGGCGATAAAGAACAAAAGTTAATGCAGCATTTGGATGAACACAAGAGCGTGACGGTGGATGCCTTTGCTTCGGTAGCAAACATTTCGCGCAATTTAGCTTCTAAGACGTTGGTTTTGTTGGTATTGGCAAATGTATTGGAAGTGCATCCAGATGAAATGGTAGATCGCTTTACAATGCTGAGAATGGGCTGAAAATAAAAATCCGCCACCCTCAGAAAGGATGGCAGATCTATATACTACCTAAACCTCTACCATTAAAAATTCTTTATTATCAGTATCTTATCTGCTTGTCAGCTATGATTGTTCCTCCTATAAAACTTTGTTCAACTCAAAATTGTTCGTACAACAACTAAATAAATTCAAAAAACATCCCAAAACAAACAAAAGCGGCTGATAATCAGTCGCTTTTGTTTGTTAAATAGAATTTAGATTTAAAACTTATTTCGCCAATTTGCTCTTTCGGTAGCCGTATCCCAAATAAATAATCAGCCCTGCCAACATCCATCCAAAAAACACAAACCACGAATTAATGGGAATTTCGATCATCAAATAACTGCAGCAAAGCACACCTAAGACGGGAATCAATGACCACTTTCTCAAGAAACTAAAAACAGAAAAACCAAAGGAGAGTAACACAAATATCAAAAACAGGTACTCTTGGTGCTGTTCATTTCCAAACCCGGAAAATGCCCCCATAATTCTTTCCCGAGAAAAATAAGCAAAAATAATCCATAAAGCAGGCGCAATGAATTGGCCGTTGATGTAAGGCAAACTGAAGGACTTGGTAAGTGATTTATTTTCTCTGGGCAATATCAACACCCCGCCACATACCAGCACAAAGGCAAACAAGGTACCAATACTGGTTAAATCAGTGACCAACGACGCATCCATAAAAAGCGAAGGAACTGCGACCAAAATCCCCGTCATGATAGTGGCAAAGGAAGGCGTGCTGAAACGGGGATGAATTTTACTGAAACGTTTGGGAAGCAATCCGTCGCGGCTCATGCTCATCCAAATCCGGGGCTGCCCTATCTGAAACACCAACAAAACGCTCGTGGCCGCTATGACTGCACTGATTGAAATAAAATAACCAACGCGAGGCTGTCCGATTTTCTCAAATACGTAGGCCAAAGGATCGGCAACTCCCTGAAATTCGGAATAATTCACCATTCCCGTAATGACCAGCGCGGTAACAATGTAAATAATCGTACAGATAATCAACGAATAAATCATTCCGCGCGGCAAGTCTCGTTGGGGGTCCTTACATTCTTCGGCCGTTGTAGAAATCGCATCAAAGCCAATGTAAGCAAAGAACACCGCCGAAACGCCTTTCAATACTCCGCCAAAATTATTGGGAAAAAATGGGGTCCAGTTATCCGTATTTATAAAGAAAATCCCCACGGCAAAAACAACGAATAACACAATGAGTTTAAGACCCACCATGGCATTGGCGCTGCGTTTACTTTCTTTTATGCCCACGTACGCCAACATTGTCACCAAAATAACAATGATAAAAGCCGGCAGGTTAAAAATCAATTTGGTGCTGCCTACAACCGGAGCAGCGCTCCACGCAAACCCTTCTACCGATTTGCCGGCTGCCCGGGCTACATCATACACTTTTTGGGCGGTGGCCGTATCGGTTACCATCCAACGGGGCAAAACAATGCCAACGCCCTGTAATACATTATCAAAGTAACTGCTCCACGAAATAGCTACCACAATGTTTCCAATCGCATATTCTAAAATCAGTGCCCAGCCAATGATCCAAGCGACCACTTCGCCAAACGTAACATAAGAATAGGTATAAGCACTTCCCGACACAGGCACGCGTGAAGCAAACTCAGCATAACAAAGTGCCGTAAATCCGCACGTAATCGCTGTAATGACAAAAAGAAAAATGACACCCGGCCCGCCATCGTACGCTGCCGTTCCAATCGTAGAAAAAATCCCAGCCCCTATCACTGCGGCAATCCCCATGGATACCAAATCGCGGACTCCGAGTATTTTGGACATTCCACTTGAATGACTTTCGGCTTCAGCATTGCGAAGAATTTGTTCTATTGACTTCTTGCGGAAAAGTGAGTTGTTCATTGGAAACAATAGTTAGGGTTTAGTTCAGTTGTTAAGGTTGGTAAAAATAGGAATTATTACAATATGACCCATTTTAAAATGAATTCATCGCCTTCAATTCCCGTAAATAATCCTCCCACGTATCAATATCAGACAGGGTTTCCAATAATTGATAGGTATATGGGACATCTTGACTTGTTTTCCGTCGGTTCAGGTCTGCCAATGTTTCTTCCATTAAAATAGGTTGGCTCCATGATTTATTTTCAAATAAAAAGTTGAGTAATTTTTTCATACCCAGCAAATAATAGCCACCATCATCCGCCGGACCAATGACAGCATCGTTTTCATTCAGTTCCTCAAATGCCTTACTCAGATGCTCAGGGCGAAGTGCTAAACAATCACTGCCGATAATAACCACACGAGCCGCATCCGCTGTCAATTCTTCCTCAAAAGCCGACTGCATCCGCATTCCCAAATCAGGAAGAGAAACTTGTAATTTTTTAAGAAAATAAGCGTCATCCCACAAATCATTTGAATTGATATAATCGCCGTAATAAATCACTGCCCGTTTTTGCGCTTTGTCATTCGGCTCCGCTAACCACTTTGTTATGACGTCTTTGGTATGTTTCAACAACTCCAGATAGACCATCACGGCCTTCTCGTCACCTACGGTAGCGGCTACGCGCGTCTTTACTTTTCCTGGAACTGGATTTTTCACAAAAACAATAAGTATACAATTCATTCGTTTGCGTTGGATAGTTGGCAGAAAGATAGTAAGATTGACAAAAATTAAAACCGTGCTCCGTAAGAAATTCATGAAACAACTTATTTGGTTAGTAGTTATCCTCACCACCACCACGCTCCAAGCCCAAGATGTGGCTTTTAAAAAAATCATTGAGCAACAACAAGTTGACTCTAAGTTAGCCACATTGACGGAAGCAGAAGCAAAGGAATCGGGTGTTTTGTTGCGTAATCAGCTTTTTATTGAATATGCTTTTGATTCTCTCGGGCAATTGACCTGCATACAGGGAATTTCAAAGCGCATTCGCATCAACGACTCCAAAGCGATAGAAATGTACAATAAAATCGTTTTGCCCGTACCTAACACCAACGATTTGCTGTATCTGAAAGCACGCAGTATCAGCAGAAACGGCTCGGTAAAAGAAGTGGGTTTGGAATCAGTAAAGGAGCTGGAAGAACAGGGTCGGGTGTATAAAATTTTGGCGGTAGAAGGGCTCGAAGTCGGCGGAGAATTGGAATACATCAGCCTTTTTCGACGAAACAGTGCGCTTTTTGGTGCTGAAATCTTGCAGAGTGATATTCCCGTCAGAACATCGGAAGTGCGAATTATTACTCCTACGTATTTGCAGTTTGAAGCCAAAGTCTATAACGCACCCGCCACAATCCAATCGGATACGTTATTAGTAGGAAAGCGTACAACGACGGTTTCGGTGAAAAATCTACCGCCCATTCACGAAGAGAAATATGCTAATCTCAAAGCAAATCTCGTACGGGTAGATTACAAACTTTCTTACAATCAGAGCCGAGGCGACGAACGACTTTATACCTGGCAAAGTGCCGCCGAAACCTTTTATGACTACCTCAGAACTGGCGTTGATGAATCGAAAAAAGAAATAGACGCTCTGCTGGTTAAAGAAAAAATCAAAGGCTTAGCTCCTGAATTGGCCATTAAAAAGCTGGAAAACTACGTAAAAACCAACATCGCGCTCAAAGAAGACGAAGATGCTGACGTAGCAACAGACATTCTGAAAAAACAATATGCTTCCAAAGCAGGTATGATGCGCCTGTACATTGTGGCGCTTGAGCTACTCAATATCCCATACGAAATCGTGGTAGGATGCAGCCGCGCAGATGCAGTTTTCGACAAGAGTTTTGATTCGTGGAGTTTTTTGGATGAGTATCTCTTGTATTTTCCTGCCACAAAGAAGTTTTTAGACCCCGGCAGTCCTATTTTTCGCTATGGGATGATTGACCAGTTTATGGAAGGAAACTATGCGCTGTTTATCCAAAAGAAAAAGGAAGGAAAAGAGGTCTATCCGGAAGGTGAAGTGCGTTTGATTCCGTTTTCGACCATTGTTGACAATCACGATGATTTGGCCATGGAAGTTTCTTTTTCACCAACGATGGACCAAGTTCAGGGCAAAGTTACCCGGCAAATGACAGGCCACCAAGCCGCGCAGCTACGTCCTTATTATCACTTCATTAAAGCCGAAGAAGAGCGGAAAAATCTGACGAATGAAATCATCAAATCTACGCTCAAACCGGATGTAACTTATACGAACGCCTTGGTCAAAAACACGAATCTTAACAGTGATGACGTGAATAAGCCTTTTATATTGACTGCCGATATGGTTCTCAAAAGTGTGTTGGAAAGAGCCGGGAAAAAATATTTGTTTAAAGTCGGCGAGCTCATTGGGCCACAGGTAGAAATGTATAATGAACGCGCCCGGCAATATGATATTGACATGGGAAATGCCCACTCCTACAAGCGCGTGCTGAAAATCAAGATTCCCGAAGGCTATAAAGTGAGCGGTTTGGAAAGTCTTACGCGTAACATCACCGACGGAAAAGCTGACCCCATCATGGGCTTTATTTCCACTTACAAATTAGAGGGCAATTTGCTGAGTGTCAATATTGATGAGTTTTACAAGCAGGTGTTACAACCTCTTGTTATTTATGATACGTTTCAAAAAATTATCAATGCTGCCGCAGATTTTAACAAGGTGACACTATTGCTCGAGAAAAAGTAAAAACTCTAACGAGGAATCCATAATTTTGTAAGTATAAACGGATAACAACTAACTACGTATGAATTTCAAGTCTTTTGCTTTAGTCATTGTCTCTGCGGCCCTATTCATTGGTTGTGCTTCATCCAAGCCCATCAGCACCGCTAAAACAACCGACCCTTACAGCAATTACGATGAAGACTTGTCGGTAGTACGTCCCCGTTATAAAGAAGTTGCCGCTCCCGAAATGACCGCCAAAAAACCTGAAGTAAAGCGGGTTTTATCAGATCAACCATTGCATATCAATCGGCAATTGGATGCGGCGGTAGATACAATTGCCTCAAAAAATCGCGCAATACGCTTTGCCTCAGGGTATCGAATTCAGATTTATGTTGGAAATACCCGCAAAGAAGCCGACGATGCCCGGCTTTTTACCTACCAAACTTTTCCTGAATTAAATCCCTATCTGGTTTATACTCAGCCCACCTACCGCGTCAGAATCGGCGATTTTATGACTCGTTTGGAAGCTGAACGCTATCTTCAGCAAGTACGTCAGCAATATGAAGCAGCCGTGGTTTTGCCCGAGAAAATAGATTTAAAGAAGAGTCTAATGGTAAAATAGCTAAATTTGCAGACATTTCAAGGGTAAACCATGCTATTGCGAGCCATTTCCTGCACACTTTCGGCATGACTGTTCAATAAATTAAGATGAAAAAACGCGCACTTATTACAGGGATTACGGGTCAGGACGGAGCTTATTTGACCGAATTTTTATTAGAGAAAGGGTATGAAGTTCACGGCATCAAACGTCGTAGCTCTTCGTTCAATACCCAACGAATTGATCACCTCTACGAAGACCCGCACGAGCGTGATGTGCGGCTTTTCCTGCACTACGGCGATTTATCGGACTCTACCAATATCATTCGTTTAATTCAGGAAATCCAACCCGACGAAATTTATAACCTCGGGGCTCAATCGCACGTACGAGTGAGTTTTGAAGAACCGGAATATACGGCTCAAGTAGACGGATTGGGTACCATGCGTGTCTTGGAAGCCGTTCGTCTCTTAGGTCTAACTCAAAAAACCCGCGTTTATCAGGCTTCCACTTCCGAATTGTATGGTTTGGTGCAAGCTGTTCCTCAATCGGAAAATACTCCTTTTTATCCGCGCTCCCCTTATGCCGTTGCCAAACTGTATGGGTATTGGATAACGGTTAATTACCGGGAGGCGTACAACATGTACGCTGTCAACGGGATTTTATTCAATCACGAATCGCCTCTCCGTGGCGAAACATTCGTAACCCGAAAAATCACCCGTGCTGTAGCCCGTATTGCGTTGGGTTTACAGGACAAAGTATTTTTAGGGAACTTGGACGCTCAACGCGACTGGGGACACGCTAAAGACTACGTAGAAGCTATGTGGCTGATGCTGCAACAGGATACTCCCGAAGATTTTGTCATTGCTACTGGTAAAACTACTTACATCCGTGATTTTGTTCGGATGGCATTTGCCGAAGTTGGGATTGAATTGGAATTTAAAGGCGAAGGAGTAGATGAAAAAGCGGTGATTTTAAAATGCAATCATCCTGATTACCAACTTGCTGTCGGCAAAGAAGTGGTAGGAATTGACCCACGTTATTTCAGACCTACCGAGGTGGAATTGCTCATCGGCGACCCGACCAAAGCCAATACTAAATTGGGTTGGACTCCCAAATATGATTTACCGGCGCTGGTCAAAGAAATGGTAGAATCAGACTTAGATATATTCAAACGAGATCAACTCCTCGAACGCGAAGGACACAGAACATTGAATTATTACGAATAGACTATTTTTCACCTTTGTCAAAGTTTCTGAACTTTGACAAAGGTATTTGTCTACCCGCGTTGCCGCGCTGCTTCATAAATTACCATCCCTGCCGCTACCGAAACATTCAAGGAAGCCACTTTACCGGCCATCGGGATTTTTATAGCCATATTAGAATGGCGAATGAGGTCGGAGGATACTCCGTCTTCTTCCGAACCCATGATGATAGCCGTAGGAGTTGTGAAGTCAACGTTGGATACGATTTGAGCCGCTTTTTCCGTACAAACAATCACCTGCACTCCGCTGTCCTGCAAATACTGCATGGCTTCTATCAAACTATTTTCCCGGCATACAGGAATGTGACTCAACGCACCGGATGAAGTTTTGAGGGCATCGCTGTTAATTTGAGCCGCGCCGCGCATAGGTACCACCAACGCATGAACGCCCATACACTCGGCGGTACGCGCAATAGCTCCAAAATTCCGAACATCCGTAATACGGTCCAGTAAAAGCAGAAGAGGTATTTCGCCTTTTTCAAAAATTCCCGTCAAAATATTATGCAGTGAAACGTACCGAATCGCTGAGATGAAGGCAATGACTCCCTGGTGGTTTTTGCGCGTAATTTGATTCAGTTTTTCCATCGGAACCCGCTGAACCGGAATTCCGCGCTCATTGGCCAATTGCTGAATTTCCGTAAAATTTTGCTCTCTGAGAATGAGAATTTTGTCAATTTCCGTACCTGAACGGAGTGCTTCGGTAAGGGGTTGTGTTCCGAAAACCAATTCTTTTTCCCGTGCTTTATCCACAGGGATAGTATTATGCACTCTTCTTTTTGGAAATTCGTCTTTTTGAAATGCCATGATTTTAAAGTTTTTTAGCTATCACCATTGCCATGCCCGGTATGGTAAAATAGCGTATCGTTTTATATATTTTTAATCCTGCTGCCCGTTGCCAGCTTTGAATTTCAGCCACAGTCCAATTGCCCGAAGTACTCGTCAAGCCAAAAAATAAACTGCTTGAACTTCCTACCAACTCAGTCTTACCGTCAAATGCCGGGCGGATAAATTCATTGACGATAAAAATACCCCCTTTACGTAAACTGCGCATTACCCGTTTTGTCAATTCTTGGTTTTGTTCTTCCGTAAAATGATGTGCTACGTTGGACAGTAAGACTACATCATAGCGATTTTCGCCCAAATCATCAGTCAGTGCGTTACCTACTTCAAAATCAATTTGGTGTTGCACATCATCGGCCAAAGGCGAAGCTTTCTCAATGGCGCCTGCTAAATCTAAAATTGTTGCTTTCAATTTGGGATACTTTCGACAAAGTGCGGTAACATATTGCCCGTTTGCTCCCCCAATATCCAACATTGCCGTTGCATTTTTGGGAATCGGAACGCGTTTTTCAAATTCTCTCACTTCTGATTTTGCCACAGCAAACATGGCATCCTGATACAACTTCCACTGGGTTTCTCCAAACACATCGTGAGATTCCATGCCCTTGCCCGTGCGCAGGTATTCGCCCAAATTACTTACCCAATCCCACGCCACCTGATTGTTGTACACCGCAATGGCATGGACTGAATGCGGACTCTCCGGCGCAATCCACTTTTGTGCCATGGATGTCAGCGAAAATTCCTCATTTTCATAACGCAAATATTCCATTGAAACCAGTAACGTCAGTAATTGCGCCAAGGGACGAGGATGCAAACCGCACGTTTCGGCAATTGTCTCGGGTGTTTTTTTACCCTTACTTATTGCCCCAAAAACACCTGCTTCAGCCGCCTCCATCACGGCTTTGGCCATGATGAAATACATCTGAACATGCAACAGAGGGATTGGCACCTGATTGGTTTTCAGGGCAATCCATTCCAAGGGGTTTTCGGGTACGACGCGAAGCTGCATACTTTGAAGAAACCTATAAAGTTTTTAACTCTTGGTTGTGTAAATCGGCAAGAAACCTATAAAGTTTTTAACTCTTGGTTGTGTAAATCGGTAAGAAACCTATAAGGTTTTTAACTCTTGGTTGTGGAAACCTTATAGGTTTAGTTTTAGGGGGTTGATTAGCAAAAAACCCGTCCGAATAAATTCAGACGGGTTTTTTACCAAGTTTTCTCTGTAAAAAACGCTTACGCTTCAGCCAATTCGATATGAACGAATGACTTATTGTCGCGGCCACGGCTAAACTTCACCGTTCCGTTTGTCAATGCGAAAAGCGTAAAATCACGGCCTACACCTACGTTACGACCCGGGTGATATTTTGTACCACGCTGACGTATAATGATGTTACCCGCTACGGCAGTCTGACCACCAAAAATTTTCACGCCAAGACGCTTACTTTCTGATTCACGACCGTTTCTGGAACTACCTACACCTTTTTTGTGTGCCATTTCTTTACCTATTTTAAAGTTTTAAATGCTTATTTAGGGGAATTAACCTACAATTCCGTCGATTTTCACTTTAGTCAAATACTGACGGTGACCGTTTTTCTTCACGTAGCCTTTGCGACGTTTTTTCTTGAAAACGATTACCTTCTCACCTTTAAGGTGTTCGACGATAGTGGCTTTTACACTGGCACCGGTTACCGTCGGTGCGCCTACGCTGATGGTACCTTCATTGTCTACCAACAATACTTTTTCAAATACGAGCGCAGCGTCCACATCTCCTTCCAAACGATTGGTAAAGATTTGTTGGCCCTCTTCAACTTTAAATTGCTGTCCCGCGATTTCTACGATTGCGTACATGTTATTTTCGATTAAAACAGTTTTTTCCAAAAATGGAGTGCAAAAATAGCGGTTTCAGGAAAATTTACCAAGCTATTTTCAAAAAATATTAGGAAATGGAATTTTATATCCTTCTGCTCCGCCTATTTCACCTTAATTGCTGACATTCAGGGCAATAATAAGTGGCTCTGCCACCCACTCGTATCTGCGCTATTTCAATTTTCCCACACGGACATAACAGATGACGATTGGCTTCTTCGTAAGGTGAAGTGTCCCATTCACGGGCATGAATCAGAAAAGAAGTGGGAAAGCGTCCATAATTAGCCTCGTGTTCAATGGCCGTTTCCAACACATACCGTATTGCAATAAAAATTCGTTCTGTCTCATTATCAGTGAGCGTATTACTCCAACTTTCAGGATGAATTTTGGCTTGAAATAACACTTCATCAACAATCCAATTGCCGATACCCGCTACGGTACTTTGATCGAGCAAAACAGGTTTGATAAAACTCTTTCGCTTCCGAACGTTGCGACTCAATTCTTCCAAACTGATGTCAAGTGCATCAGGCGCTATCTTTTTCTTTTTGAGATAACTCTCTATATTTTCAACCAAGCCAATCCGTTCAAATTTGCGGGGGCAAATGAACCCTAAATTGAATCCGGATCTAAACACAAAGATAATGCGAGCGTGGCGAGGGCGCTCAAGTGAAGAATGGTAATATTCCAAATCACCCGTCATACCAAAATGAAAGTGAACTGTATTGCCCTGATTGGTTTGTACAAATAAGTTTTTACCAACGCGCTTAGTGCTGACAAACGACTGTCCTACGAGAGTTTCAGTAAGTGTGGCGTAATCTGTAGTGAGAAGTTTACGATCTTCGACTTCGATAAATTCAATGGGCTGATGAAGAGAAGTTTCTTCAAAATAGCGCCGATAGGTTTCGACTTCGGGAAGTTCCGGCATGGCGTAATTAGTAAGTTTATCTCTGTTAAACTCAAATTTCGCCTATTGTGATTAAAAATAACTAATTGCCATTCACAATTTTCCCGTCGGACATTTCAATAATTCTATCCCCGCCGCGAGCGAAGTCAGGGTCGTGTGTAACGGTAATAATGGTTTGGCCTTTTTCGTGGGATACTTTGCGAAAAATGTCGAATACAAGGTTTGAATTGGCTTTGTCGAGATTCCCCGTAGGCTCGTCGCCCATGATAATAGTCGGGTCATTGATGAGGGCCCGGGCAATCGCTACGCGTTGCTGTTGCCCACCTGACAATTTTGAAGATTGTTTGCGACCGTAGTCTTCCATGTTAACGAGTTTTAGCTTTTCGTAAGCGCGTTCTTCAATTTCTTTGGTGCTGTATTTGCCCAGTTTTTGAGCAGGCAGCATCACATTTTGCAGAACCGTAAACTCGGGCAACAGAAAGTGAAATTGAAACACAAAGCCAAGGTGTTCGTTACGAAAGTCAGCAAGGCGATCTTGGCTAAGACCCGTAAGGCGGCTGCCATTCACTTCCAACGTACCTTCATAGTCGGTATCCATCGTTGACAGGATATACAAAAGAGTTGATTTCCCACAGCCTGACTTGCCGATAATAGACAAAAATTCTCCTTTTTTTACTTCAAAATTTACTTCCTGCAACACCTGAAATTTCTCCGGTTCGTAGAAGTATTTATTAATATGGCTAGCTTGAAGAACAGTATTATTCATTTTTAGTATTGGCATTTCTGATTATTTTCGTAAAAAAACAGACACTTATGACAGCTGCATTATTTGAAAGTGAGTCAAAAAATGATTTAAAAATCCTTATGGAACTTGCTAAAAAATTAGGCATCCGTGCCCGTTATTTGAATTCTCAAGAGTTAGAAGAACACGTCATTGCCCATACTATTTCAGAGGGAATGAAAACTTCTAACGTAAGTCGTGACGAAATTATGAAAGCGCTTGGCAAATGGAAATTGAATTCAAAGCCAGTTTTTTAAAACAACTTCAAAAGCTAAAAGACAGGACTCTACAAGGTTATCCTTTCTGCTGAACACGCAAAGAACATAGAGGATATTCCTAAAATAAAAAAACTGACAGGTTACACCTCCTATTATCGAATTCGGGTTGGTGACTATCGTATTGGAATAAATTTGATTGATGACACCATTTATTTTGTTTCATTTGACCACCGAAAAGATATTTATAAACATTTTCCTTAATTCCATTGTCGCCCTTATCCTCTCAAAATCGCTACAGGGTCAATTTTTGCCGCTTTTTTAGAAGGAAAATATCCAGCCAAAATGGTGGTAATCAACCCAAAAGCCAGTCCCATAATGTAGTATTCGACTCTAAAAATGACGGGAAATGTTTTCAGGCTAATCATATCGCCCGTTTCAAACGGAGTAATTGACAGTAGATAACTAATACCGAAACCTATTCCCAGTCCCAGAAAACCACCTGCCAAACCAATGATAATGGCTTGAAGTAAGAACACAGCCACTACATCTTTGCCTCCAAAACCCGTTGCTTTCAGAATCGCGATGTCTTTGAGTTTGTTAATGACGTTCATGTTCATGATGTTATAAATTCCAAAACCAGCTACGACCAAGAGCGTCATTGACACCACAAAGGTCATAACATTACGGATTTTTTCACCTGCCAAAATCGCCTGATTGGCCGTAGACCAATCTTCGGTATGGGTATTAAATTGTTTACTCAGGGTTTTTCCAAATGCGAGCGCCTGCAATGGGTCATTCATTTTGATGTGAATGTCTGTGATATAGCTTGCGTCTTTGCCCAACATTTCCTGAACCGTGCTGATGCTTGTGTAGCAGCGAATGTTATCAATCGTACCAATGCCAAATCCAAAGGTACCAACTACGCGCAGGGTCAAATTGCCGCCAAGGGGAGTAGTCACGCTTACTTTATCACCTACGCCTACGTTGAGTTTTCGAGCCAATGTAGACCCTACCACAATTCCGTTAGGATTTGCCAAAAGAGAGGTAAAGCTTCCCGTTTTAATACGGTTATCCAAGTTGTAAAGACGATTCTCGCGGGGATAATCAATGCCGGCAATGACGCCCGAAATCTGAATCGGACCGTTGTTAAAAAATGCCTGCGAACTTACTTCAGGAGAAACACCCAAAACACCGGGCATTCGTTCAATCATGCGCATCATCTGAAGGCCATTTTTGATACGGGCAAGTTGTTGTTTGGGTTTTTGGTGATAAACGATATTTACCTGTCCGTCACCTTTTTCGCCGTCATCAAGGATGCTTGGGCGTTGGGTATTGACATCGTTGTAGATGCGTACGTGGGGGCTGGCATCCAACGCGGAGTCTTCCAAAAATTGGTTTACCCCCTGCATGAAGCTAATCATGACGATGAACATCGCTATCCCAAAGGTAACGCCGAGCATCGCCACCAGGGTTTGGCGTTTTTTGGCTAAAAGGTGAGTTTTAGCGATTTGGAATGAGAGGTTGAGATTCATATTTATTGTTTACGCTTTGTCATGCCGTATTTTTGTCATGCCAGAGGCATCTATTGCATTTCGTATTTGGTCGTTTCGCTCCCGGCCGCTGGGCCTCGCCTTCTTGTTCGATGCTGTGGTATTTCGGGCGCTATGCGCTTTATCCGAAATCCCAAGGCATCTCACAAGAAAGCTGGAAAAGTTAAAAATCAGAGATTTTGTTTGGACTTATATTCTGTCCCTTTCCAAAGTTCTTCTACTTCAATTAATAAGTAATTGCGGTCCAAGGCAATCATTTGCATACCCTCTATAATATTCTGATAATCACCATATTTTACTATATCTTTATTTTTAGTTTTAAAATGTGTCTTGGTTAAAATATCTTTTTGACCCTTATAAGCCTCTTCAATTCCTTGCCATAAACCACTATCAATTGGTGGATGAATCCATTTCACTAACTCTGGACGGCCATAGCCACTTACGTAAACCATTGTTTTTAAGTATAGATTTACGAGTTTAGCAGCCCATCCAATAGAGAGTCTTTTTTCTGATTTTGCCACAATTATTTCAATGGCCTTTTGATGCCAAGTACCAAATTCAGCCTTCGTTATTAGAGTCTCCCCCCACAATATTTGGTTATAATTAGGCACTCTGATAAGTGGATATACATCTTCTCGCGATTTCAACGGACATCCCGAGCGAGTCCCTGAAAATGCTATCCATTCAGCATAGGTTGTGATAATTTTCTCTCGTGTATCCAACTCTTTCATAATTAGCTCAACGTTTTATTTCTATTCCTTCACTAACACGGACTTTTCATTTAATCCGCCTTTGACTTCTACTAATTCAAAATTCTCGGCTCCTTTTTGGAGTTTGATTTTTTTCTTTTCTCCTTTTTCCTCCACCCACACACTGTCATTTCCAACTAAATACGCTTTAGGAATGGTGAGGGCTTTGGGATTTTGAGAAATGACGATGTTGGCTTCTACCGTCAGGCCATAGTAAGCATCGGGAGTTTGTCCCAAGAAATCGGCATCTACCCGAAAGGATTGATCTACTTTATTAAGTTTGGGATAAATTTTTGTCACTTTTGCCTTAAAAACTTTGTCGCCGTACGCATCCATTTTTACTACAATTTCCTGATCTACTTTGAGTTTGGAGAAATCGGTTTCATCGACCGCCAATTGCAAATAAACGTCATTAGGATTTCCCAGCAGAGCAAGGGCTTCACCTCTACGCACTAATTCACCTACTTTTTTATACACTTCGTACACTCGCGCCGGTTCGATGCTGCGAATGCGATAATTGTCTCCTTCGCGCACGTTGACGCGGAAATTGGAGCGAGTATTTTGCAAGTCTACGTACAATTGATTCTTGGTTCTTCCCCACGCTTTTTGGCGCGCCGACACGTCGTTTTTAGAAGTACGATACGCTAACTCTACCCGTTCGAGGTCGGCTTTTGACGCTGAATTCTGGTCGTACAAGGCCTTGTAACGAAAGTAATTAACCGAGTCATTTTCGAGTTTGGTACGCGCATTACGCAGAGCCACTTCCAATTCAGCCAAAACCGGGGAGTTGTCGGAATAATTGGCTTCTGATTGACGATAAATATTGGCAGCGGCTTCGGCACGAGCGTCCTGAGAAAGACTTTCGAGGGAAAATAGTAATTGATTGGTTTTGGTAACGTCTCCTTCATTCACCAATTGTTGCTGTAAATAACCGTCAGCATTAGCTACTACTTTGTACTCATTTTTGGGAAACACATTCCCGGAAGCATACACAGCTTCGGTAAGGCTTTTGTAAGTTGGCGATGCTGTTTCTGATTTTTGTTGGCAGCTCACTAAAAATAATGAGAGAATGAGTAAATGAGTGGATGAGCGAATAATTTTCATTGCTATAAGGTCTAAAATCTCCAATCTATCATTAATAAGAATTCCTGATTTCCAATAACTTGCCGTTTATCAACACATCCGCTAGCGTACGTAGGTATTTGTTTTGGGCGTTTAGTGTTTCGTTCAACACATTCAGGTATTGATCGTAACCAAGAATACCTCCTTTGTATTTTATAAGCACCAATTTCATATTTTCTTCACTCAATTGGTAAGCTTCTCGGTTGATTTTAAGTGAATTAACGGCTTCGTTATACGTAATACGCAAATCGCGGGTTTCGGAATCGTATTTGCGCCGGTCATTTTCCAATTGCATTTGAGCGATATCAGCGTTGACGCGGGCACGGGCAATCCCACTTTCCCGAATATGACCACTGTAAATAGGTGCTTCAAAACGCAAGCCCGCTACACCGATTCCAAACCATTTTTCATTGAAATTCAGGAAGTTGAATTTATTTCGTTGCGCCTGTTCCGAATACCGAGTATACGCCGAAAGGATGGGCAATTTGAGTTTTTGTTCTTTTTTAAGCTGTTCCTGAGCTAAAGAAAATTGTGCCGCACGGAGTTGAAGACGGGGAACAGCCACCTCATCCGTAACGACAGACCGCCCCCTCCCCTTCTCCATTTTGGAGAAGGGGGGTAAAAGTCCCCTCTCCAAAATGGAGAGGGGATTTAGGGGCGAGGCTTTAAAGGTTGAATCGCCCACTGCCAATCGCAGTTGATTCAAATTCTTCTGATACGCCATTTCATTTTGATGCAGTATATCTTCTACGGCCAATCGTGTCGAACGAACGCGGTTGAATTCAAGTTGGTCAATCAGTCCTTTTTCTTTACGCTCGTGCGTGATATGGGCTATCGTATCCACATTCGCCAGATTTTGCTTAGTGATGTCAAGATATATCTGAGTAAAAATCGTCGCGAAATAGAGCCGGGCCACTTGCGTACTGATGTCATCCTGCAAAACGAGCGTTTGTAAATCCCCTATTTTTTGATTGGTTTTCGCAATTTCTACCTCCTGTTTAAGGCCCGCGTTCCAAAGCGGCATATTGCCTTCCATCCCGGCCGTAAGGTTATAAGGAACCCCAAACTGAATAGAGCGAAACTCCCCTTCTTTTCCGCCAAAAAACTGAGCGGGAATCAATTGGGTTGGTAATAAGAAATTGTAATCCAAGGCCGTGGTGAACTTTAGTTGAGGTAAACGTGCCCCTTTTACTGCGGTTACATTCCAGGATTGAATCTGCGCATTTTGGCGCGAAATCTGTAAATCAAGGTTATGGTTTTTGGCTAACTCTATGGCTTCATTCACATCTTTGATTAGCGTTTGGCCAACGAGAAAATGAGAAACTGAGAGGATAAATAAATAAAGGAGAATGAGCTTTTTCATTGTGCTCGAAAGTTTCGTAAGTAATCAATCAAATTTAGATTAGATTTATTATATTGGCGCCACGAGCCGAAAAGAAAAACATATTGACCTGATAGAATCTGAACTAATTACCTTGCGGGAAGGGACAAAATATCATCCTAAAGTGGAGTTTAGAGAAAAATGTCGTGCACTTTTATTGAATC
>NZ_JAIXST010000343.1 GCF_027484545.1 Runella sp.
AATTATCCCGCCGCCGAAAAATACCTGCGACGCACCTATCGTAAAGGTTGGGACGTGTAAAGAAGACTGTGATTTTTTTGATTTGTATGATTACGGTGAAAATAAAATGAGGCCTATTTTTAAGTCAAATGATAAACGAGCAATACAGGTACTCCGAGCTTACTTCTAAAATTATTGGGTGTGCTATAACGGTACATAAAGCCTTAGGGAATGGATTCCAGGAGGTGATTTATCAACGAGCGCTGGAAATAGAAATGAAATTGCAGGGTATAACATTTCTTCGTGAATTTGAAATGCCAATTTTTTATCGTGAACAACGTATCGGTACTCGTCGGGTTGATTTCTTTGTTGAAGACTGTATCAGTGTAGAATTAAAAGCGGCGATTAAATTGGAGGATGTCCATTTTGCACAAGCGATAAACTATTTGGAAGCCTATAATCTCGAAATTGGTTTACTGATCAATTTTGGCGAAACAAGTCTAAATTTCAGACGGCTCACCAACAAAAAATTCAAATCAATAAAGTCCTGAAAAAATCACTTAAATCATACAAATCACAAGAATCACAGTCCGGACAATGGAGTACCTCAACGTGGAAAAACCTTTCCTTCAGAAGCTGCGGCAGTTGGATTGGCAGGTGATAGACCAAGGATTCGGCATTCCGCAGGAACCCAAAAAGAGCCTGCGGAATACCTTCCGGGAAGTACTGCTGCCTGGCGAGTTTAAGAGAGCCATCAAACACCTCAACCGCACTGCCGACGGCCGCGAATGGCTCACCGACCGCCAACTCGACGAACTCCTGTTTGAACTCCAAAATTTTCCCGGCAAAGACCTGCGCGAAACCAACAAGGCCATCAACCGGCTGCTGCTCAAAGGCACGAGCGCAGCCCTCAACGAACTCACCGGCGAACAAAACCCGACGGTACGGCTGGTAGACTTTAAAAACTTCGAGCAAAACAGCTTCATCGCCGTCAATCAGTTTAGGATAGATACCCCTGGTAGCACCAAAAAATACATTATTCCTGATATTGTGCTGTTTCTCAACGGCTTGCCCGTAGTGGTGGTAGAGGCCAAAGACTTTGACGTAGCCGAGCCACTGAGCGCCGCCTTCGCCCAAATCAGCAGTTATTCCAACAAACGCGACGACCTCTACGGCGTGGCCGAGGGCGAAGAGCGGCTGTTTCACTACAACCTGTTGAGCATCATCACCCACGGCAAAGAAGCCCGCGTGGGCACCATCACCTCCGATTTTGAATTCTACAACAATTGGGTGGATATTTTTCCCGAAGAATACCAAGCCATCGCCGTATCGCCCCACGAAGAGCGGCAGGAAGTGCTGATTCACGGCATGTTGAACAAAGAAATCCTGCTCGACCTGCTCAAACACTACACCCTGTTTATGGAAGTCAAAAAAGGCGTGGAGGTGAAAATTGTGGCGCGCTACAACCAATACCGTGCCGTGTGCAAAATCATCCGAAACCTCCGCGAAGGCACCACACCCCTCGAAAAAGGCGGCGTGGTGTGGCACACCCAAGGCAGCGGCAAAAGCCTCACGATGGTGTTTCTGATTCGTAAGCTCCGCAGTTGCGACGACTTGAAAGACCTCAAGATCTTATTTATTGTGGACAGAACTGATTTGGAGGAGCAACTGCACGAAACCGCCGAACTGACGGGCGAGCCCATCCACATCATCGACCGCCGCAGCAAGCTCAAGCTCCTCAGCGACACCACCGGCGACGTGAACATGGTGATGATCCATAAGTTTATGGACGAAAAAAACGTGTCGGCCCAATCGCTCATTGACGCGGGCGTGGTGCCCACCTTTGAAAAATTTGAGGCCATCAACCACAGCGAGCGCATCCTGCTGCTGATCGACGAAGCCCACCGCACCCAAGGCGGCGACATGGGCGACAACCTCTTTTCGGCCTTTCCCCGGGCCGTGCGCATCGGTTTTACGGGCACGCCCCTGCTCACCGAGCGCCACGAGATCAAAACCCACGAGCGTTTTGGCGGTTTTATTGATTTCTACAAGTTTGATACCGCCGTCAAAGACCGCGCCACCGTCGAAATCAAGTACATTGGCAAGGTCTCGAAAGACAAACTCCACGACAAAGAGCGCTTTGATACCACCTTTGAAGACATGTTTGCCCAACGCACCGAAGCCGAAAAAGAAGAGATTCAGCGTCGCTACGGCTCCTACATCGCCTATCTGGAATCCAAAGACCGCATTGCCGCCATTGCCAAAGACATCGTGGCGCATTATTACGACGATATTCTGATCAACAGATTCAAGGCGCAGGTAGTAGCGTCGAGCATTGTGGCGGCGGTGCGCTACAAATACGAACTGGAAATAGCGATCAAAAACAAGATCGAAGAACTCACGGCCCTGCCCGAAGACGAAATCAACGCGGAGTTGTTGGAGAAATTACGGTTTCTGAAAGTCGCCGCCATCGTATCGGGCATTCAAAACGAAGAGTCCTACATTCGCAAAGCCCGCAACGACGCGCAGGCCCTCGACGCGGTCAACAGTTTCAAAAAAGATTTTGATTTCAGCAAACCCGAATCAGGCCTGGGCATCCTTTGCGTATGCGATCGTCTGCTCACGGGATTTGACGCGCCCGTGGAACAGGTCATGTATTTGGACAAAAGCCTGCGCGAACACGATCTATTTCAGGCCATTACGCGCGTAAACCGCACCAAACGCGGCAAAACCTTCGGTCTGATCGTGGATTACTTCGGCGTAACCAAGCACCTGACCGATGCCTTGGCCATTTATACCGACAAAGACAAAAGCAACCTGAACGAGTTTCTGGAAGTATTCCGCGACATTAACAAAGAAATCCCGATTCTGGAAGCCCGTTACAAACGCCTGCTGGATTTGTTTGGCGACAATGCGCTGAACGAAATTGCGCCTTTTTTACAGCAAAATTTTAAGGACACCACCCGCGAGTTTGAGTTTGCCGAAGCCTGTATTGTCAAAGCCGAAGGCGTAAAATTCCGCGCCGAACTCCTCACCTACGCCAAAAGCTTTTTCGACAGCCTGGATCTGCTTTTCAACGTACCCGCCGGGGCCGATTATTGGATTCCCGCCAAGCGGTTGGGGTATTTATTGTGGCGCATCCAAAACCGTTACAAAGACCCCACAATGGATTTGAAGTGGGCTTCTGCCAAAGTGCGCCAACTCATTGACAAACACCTGCTTTCGCTCGGTATTGACACTAAAGTACCGGAAGTGTCTATTTTGTCGGAAGCCTTCAAAAGCAACGTAAACACGCTCAACAAAACTCCCCAATCCCAAGCTTCCGAGATGGAGCACGCCATCCGTTGGCACATTAAAGTAAACCTGGACCAAGACCCGGCGCTTTACAATCATTTTAAAGACCGTTTGGAATTGATTCTGGCTTCGTACAAAGAAAAATGGGAAACCATTGTAGCCGAGTTGGGCAAACTCACCGACGAAATGGCCGAAGGACGAAAACAGGAAATCGAAGGCATTTCGGTCGTAGAAGCCCCATTCTTTGATTTATTGAGACTAAGCCTACCTATCGACGCCGACCTTGAAAAAACAAAAGACCTCCTGCACACCCTGCTCCCGCTGCTAAAAGAAACTGCCGCCATCAAAAACTTCTGGACGGGCAAAGCCGCCGAAAGAAAACGCATGGATGGGCTGCTGGAAGATGAAATTCATTATTCGGGTATTGACGGGCTGTCTGCCAAAGCCGCCGAACTCACCACAGAATTGATGAAACTGGCTAAAACTCGCGAAGCAGACCTCCGATGAAACTCGCAGACCTGGAAATAAACATTGAAAAAACGGCGCGAAAAAAAACGGTCAGCATTTTTGTTGAGCGCGACGGCTCCGTGCGGGTATTGGCCCCTGCCGACGCCACCGACGAGAAAATCGAGCAGGCCATTCGGGCCAAAGAATACCCGATATTTGTCAAATTGGCCAAGTGGAAAGAACTCAACCAAGGCAAGGTACATCGAGAATTTGTCAACGGGCAATCTTTCCTGTATTTGGGTCGCAATTATCGGCTGGTTATTGTTGAACACCAGGATGTACCTTTAAAAATCAGCGGCGGACATTTTCTGCTGAACCAAAAATACCTTTCCAAAGCCGCCGAGATTTTCAAGGCATTTTATGCCCAAAAGACCGAACAAAAAGTAAAAGACCGCCTGAACCTGATCGAAGAGAAATTTCAGCAAAAGCCTACGTCGGTCAAAGTAATGGAATTGCAAAACCGCTGGGCTTCCTGTACGCCCAAAAACGGCCTTAATTTCCATTGGAAATGCGCCATGGCTCCCATTTCGGTGCTCGATTACATCATTACGCATGAGATGGTACACCTCACGTATCCCAATCATTCGCCCGAATTTTGGAACGAACTCGACAAAAAGATGCCCAACTACCGCGAGCAGGAACAGTGGCTGAAAACCAACGGGGTAAAGATGGATTTATAAGGTGGGTTTATACCTCCGCCACCACAAACGTACTGCCACCGACGTAAATAAAATCATCCTTTTCAGCCTGTCTCTTAGCCGCTGAGAGCGCGTCATTAACGGAAGCATATTCTTTACCATTCAATCCAATACGCCGTGCCAGAGCAGCCAAATCGGCCACAGAAAGCGAACGAGGAATGTCGGCAGCGCAGAAATAATAGGCAGCGTCTTTAGGAAAAAGTTGCAGTACGCCCGAAATATCTTTGTCTTTCACAAAACCCATCACCACGTGCAACCGGTTAAAATCATAACTCTGGATTTGGGCGAGGGTTTCCGACAATCCGCCGTAATTATGAGCTACATCAGCGACGATAATCGGGTTTTGTTGCAGCACTTGCCAACGGCCTTTCAATTGGCTCAATAGCGCCGCATTGGCCAATCCATGCCTAAGGGCTTCCTCAGAAATTTTATATCCTATTTGACGCAGTATTTCGACCGATTGAAGTACACCCAACAAATTTCTTGATTGATATATTCCAATTAAATCTATTTTATATGTTTTAATAATAGAATTAATAGACTTTATATCTACCACTCGCTTACCTGCTTCTAAATTTGACCGGATGACTTGGAAATTTTGATCTGCAAAAACTATCTCTGATTGAGTTTCGAAAGCTTTCTGACGAAATACCGGTTCGGTTTCAGCCTGCGTTTCCGAAATTACAACGGGGACTCCCGGTTTGATAATCCCTGCTTTTTCAGGCGCAATTTTGGCCAACGTATCCCCCAGCAAATCGGTATGATCAAAGCTGATGTTGGTAATAACCGACAAATCCGGAGTAATTATATTGGTAGAATCCAGTCTTCCTCCCAATCCTACTTCAATCACCCCTACGTCTACCTTCTCACGGGCAAAGTAATCAAAGGCCAAAGCAACGCTGATCTCAAAAAATGAAGGTTCAATTTCCTCAATTAATGTCTGATGCTTCGCAACAAACTCCACAATTTCACTTTCGGGCGCAGATTGCCCGTTGATTTTGAATCGTTCGGTATACGATTTTAGGTGAGGGGAAGTATGCAACCCTACCTTGTACCCCGCCGATTGCAACACTGCCGAAAGGAAATGAGAAGTGCTGCCTTTGCCATTAGTCCCCGCTACATGAATACTTTTGAATTGGGTATGAGGATTTCCCAAAGCTTCGCACAATGCGATAATATTGTGCAATCCTGATTTCATGGCCACAGCCCCCACACGATGAAAAACGGGCAAGCGGTCGTAAAGGTATTGAAGGGTTTCTTGGTATGTCATAAATGCAAAAAAGAAAGGGTAGTCAAAATTTGGCTACCCTGTTTATTCTATTTAAATCCTTACAGCCAGCAGCTAATTAACGACTCTTGATATTGAAAGTAATTGTTCCTTTAGAAGTAGAAGGAACGTTTTCGGATTTGGGCACCAATTTCATCCGACTCACGGCTCTTTTATACAAATCAACTATGGACTGACTCACCGTTGATTCTTTCACCCGCACATTGATAATATCTCCAGTATCATCTACTGTAATTTCAAAAACGATTCGACCTGATTCGTCGGAATCATCGTTCACTTGCGGGCGAGCGCCCATCCCCCAGCCCGATACGTTTAAGGCCAAACCCGTTTTGGCTCCTCCAGGCTTTCCGTACAAGCTACCTGCGTCAATGCTACCTTTGGGATTTCCCTGATCACCCACGGTTCCGGGTTTATCACCGTTGTTGTTTCCTCCCGTACCAGATGCAGTTCCGTTGGTCCCATTACTGCCTTTGCCGCTGCCTGATGATTTTTTAAATAAAGCACTCTCGTCCACCTTCTTAGGCTCGGGAGCAGGTTTTACTGGTGCTTCGGGCGCGGGGGTAGTCGTTTTTGATTCAGATTTCGTAGGTTTGGTTTCCGTCTTGGTTTCAACAGGACTTTCAACTTTACTCGTAACAGGAGGAGTAACAGGAGTCACTTTAACAGGCTTAGTTTCCGTTTTTGGAACAGGCGGTGGGGTTACTTTAGGTGTTGGGGTTGCCTTCACTTTCGGCGTGTCATCCGATTTTTTAACGTTTTCGGCACGCGGTGAGTCACTCGCTTTATTGTAGGTTTGTACTTTTCCATAACCGGCATCATCTGTCCCAAAGTTGACTTCTACGTATTCAATCGCTTCGGTCTTTGGTAGGGTTTGATATAAATTAAAAAAAAGCATAAAAGTAATCAGTGCCGAGGTGATAATGGTAGCACCCGCAAAACCAATCATTTGATGTTCTTTATCTTCCTGAGTATTGACAAGCATGGACATAGAAATACTAATTGTGAATTAGTGAATTAGTGAATTGTGTATTACGGGGCAGCCCGTACGGTGAATGGCTAACCAGTGAATAAGTAATGAACACAGATTGAATTAGTTATTTAACACGCACTATCTTACTTTTCAATTAACGCAAAATAAAGATAAATTATATATAGGCACAAAAAAAAGGGGCGATTTGCCCCTTTTATCTTTCGTATTTCTTTTTTTATTTGTGTGTCACATAGGCCATTGCTCCAGCAAGACGACTAACTGTTGCTAAATGTGCTTTGGCTTTTTTGGAGTTATCACAACCCATCGCCGTAACAATGATCAATTTCCCTTCGGCAGGTTCAGGGTTTAAAATAGCCGCATTTTTAAATCCGTTACGTTTGAGCTTCTCTTCCAATTTACGGGCATTCTCCAATTTTGAGAACCCGCCCGCAATTACTAAAAATTCAGGATTTTCATCCGATTTAAAGGATGTAACGTTCGTTTCGGCAGTTTGCACCAGAGCAATTTTTGCTTCGGCTTTTACTGGAGGTGCTGCCGCTTTAGTTTCTTTTATTTCAAGTACCGTTTTAGGAGCAACTTCCGGAGCAGTAACTTCTTTGCTGTCTGTTGTTTTAACTGTTTTTAAAGCAGGTGCTTCAACAACACTATTAACATCGTTAAATTTTTTATCAACTGTAAACCAACCTTTGGCAACCGTTATTAATTCGAAAGGATTAAGGCTCGATTTAAGACTTTCGGACGGAACCTGCATAAGCCCCCCTACCAAAGCTGAACCAACCAATAAAACTCCTCCTATGTACACAGCCACCCGTGACCGACGTCGACGGGGAAGTTCAAAAGGTAACTCTTCGGCAGCCCGATCAGAAGTAGTCCAATCAGTAGAAGAATCAGACGAATCTACTTTCACAGCAGTACTTAGGGTAGTAACCTGCAATGATTTCAAACCAAATCCTTCTGCATAGAAATTTGTTTCGGGAGTAGGCTCAAACTGCAACTTACCCTCCTCATTCATTTCCAACGTGCCGATGCCTTCCAACGCATAGGTGCCATTTTCTTTAATGGTATTTTTGATCGTATCCACAAACAGTCGAACGCGTTTCTGGGCTTCGTCACGCGAAATTTGTTCGTTTATTGTCAGGTAATGTGTCAATAGACCATCATCCAGCAAAAGCGCTTCGTTGAAGGCAACGCGCTTTTGCGGAGCATGAAAGAGTGAATTTTGCTCGCTGTAAAAAGCGTGACTGAAGTAGGCTAAAAATCCGCCTAAATCGGGAAGTACCACGCAGTCATGTTCATAAAGTAGTTTACGGGTGTAGTCCAGTACGGAAGTCATGTCTTTATATAAACTGTTTATGGGGATTTGGATACTAAGGTACTGATTCTCAAAAAAAAAAGCAATAGTCTCTTCAACTATTGCTTTCCTTCTATGCCTGATAGCAAGGGTTAATTGCTTCTTTTAGACCTTATTCGGGTCAATGAAAATTTTAAAAATATTTTTCTTTAAAATTGAAAAGAAAGTCCCGCCAGAAAATTAAGCCCCTGCTGAGGGTAATACAAATAACGCTCGTAGTTCTTACCTAATAAATTATTGATAGAGGCAAAAGCGGAAAAATTACGGGTCAACAAGTAATCAATCTTCAGGTTTAAGTCAACAATGGGTTTTAAGTTTACTGTCGTTGCTGTCACGAAGTTTTTGTTTTTCAACCCTCCGATGTAATAGGCGTCCAACGTAGCAAACATTTTTTTGCTGAATACAAAAGAGTTGTTCCAGGTCACGGTCGCTTTGGGACGCCCCCAAGCAGCTTCTAAGCGCTTTACGGCATAATCGTAAAAATCACCGCGCAAAGTAGAACGAACGATGTTTTGGTATTGATACCCTATTTGCGCTGATACCGTCAGAACTTTGATATAATCGGCGTCGTACACCACCGCAAATTTGGTGGTGTCCACCCATTCGTTATTAAAGCCGTAGAAGTTTTTGAAAGTAGCGTAGGAGACTTTTCCTTCAAATTGAAAACTTGGTCCCATTTCGCCTTTTAACCCTCCATAAATATCGCGGCTTTTCTCGGTGTTGGCTACGGTGATATTCGGTGCCAACCAACGATTTTCCCCCAGCAAAGACCGTAATGTATTCCGATTCAAATCACCCCCATAACCGGCAAAAAGGTGAACTCCGCTAAAGGGTACGGCATCGACCTCTACCTGAGGAAAACCTATCGAGCGATTAATTTTAAGGCGGTCATCGGTCTCGTTGACTGCTTTAAAAGCGGCTACTACCGTAAAAGCATCAAAGGAGAATTTAAAGGCAGGTTTGACACTGAACAAATTACGTTTAAATGTCTCGGCATCGGCCCGTTGTGACACATAGGCATCCGCATTCAACAAAGCAAAAATATTCTCAGTGATGGGAATAGACCCGGAGAAATTAGTACCCCAATCGGTTTCGGTAGCATCGTAACGGTCGCTCAAACGATACAGCGAAGTTTTGAGTGCATAATCAATAAATTTGTTATTGTCCGTATTTTCAAAACCTACCTGAAGGCCCACGGTGTTGATGGTTTGACGAATATTAGCTTTGGCAATTTCAGCATTGGGTCGTGAGCGATTCCCGTAGAAAAAATAATTGTCACGATCATAAAAAACAGTCCCGCCAAATTTGAAAGAACCCGCCAAATACTCTCCATTTATTTTGAGGCGATTTTCGCTGTTAGCTGAATTTTTGTCATCTACCGGTCCCGTTTGATTGGACAGGTGTTTGAAGTGAACATCGTACGCTAAATCTTCGGTATGGTTACCCACAAACGCTTCACCATAGACTTTACCGTAGTTCCCCCCTCCTATTTTTACGTAATTATTCAAATTTCCGTCCTCTTCCGGTTTGTTCCCTCCGTTAACCGGCAATACAGCGGGAGTCATTTTTGGAGCTCCCAACGTAAGTTTAGGAGTCCGAAACTCATAATTCAGTTTTCGATTATCATCTTCGCCCGTAAAAGGCTGGATTTTATTGTAAAGTCGATTGGCAGGCGGCAACTCAATCTTCTTCTTCTTTTCAATTTCAAATGTTTGGCTGTCCACTTCACCCGTTGGTTTTTGAGCCCGAACTGAATGAGTGAATGAGTGAATGAGTAAAGGAGTGAATATAAACGAAACAACTATTTTTTTCATCGTATGCCGGTTCAATAATGAATGAAAATCTAAAACGAACTGTAAACTTTTTATTGTAAAGCGGAACGCTGCTCACTATTGGAGAGCCGCTAATTTGGTTTTGGCCAATTCTATCGCATCTTTATCTTCGGCATTTTCAATCACCGATTGAAGCGTTGCCTTGGCTTGGTCAGGATCTTTAAGACTTACGTAGACATCCGCCAACAAAATAAACGCCCGCACTCGCCAACGCTCGTAGTCAGCAAACTGTTTGTTTAATTCCATAATCGACGCCTGTGCTTCTTTGTACTTTTCCTGACGATACAAGGCTTGAGATGCCCAATACTTGGCTTCTGCCCCAAACTCATCTTTGTTAGCAGCAATGATTTTTTTGAATTCTGCATCTGCTATTTTGTAATCTGCTTTTTCCAAATAGACTTTGGCCGTTTGCATTTGGGCTTTTTTAGTGGAACCCGGAATTACATCACCCGCATTGATTACTTCTTTGGCAAAATGCAGCGTAGAGTCGTATTTCTTCATCACAAAATACGTATCCATCAAACGAATCAGCCCCGTAACTTGGTCAGTTTTGCTTTCTGATTGACTGTACAACACGTAAAAATTGCGTACGGCCTGACTGTAATTCTGTTGCTGAACCTCAATATCTCCCGCACGCAATGCCGCTTTAGGGGTGAATTTCTCGTCCCCTTCTCCAATTACGACATTAAATAATTTAAGGGCATTGGCTAAGTCATTGTTACGATAATAACTTTCTCCTCCCAAATAACGGGCCTCTGTCGCGGACTTACTGTTGGGATAATCACGGATAAAGTTTTGTAATGCCTTGATTGCCTGCGGATATTTACCATCCCCGTAGAGCCCCTTGGCAGTTTCAAACTCAATTCTTTCGGTTTCTGTACTCTGGGGATTTTTCTTTTTGTAATCAGCCAACACATCCGACATCTCTTCGTTACGGCCCGCATTTTCTAAAGTAGCCTGTAAACCCAACATCGCTTCTTTGGCGGCCGGAGCATCCGAGTATTCACTTAAAATACGTTTGTAGTCACGGATGGCCTCTTCAAATACCTGAATGTTATTGTATGCCAATGCCCGCTTCAGCAACGCTGGCGGAATGAGGTAACTGCGGGGTTTGTCTTTTACCAAACGCGTATAAGCCCGAATGGCCGCTTGGTAGTTCCCTTTCTCTAAGTCAATGTTCGCTGATTGGAACAACGCGTCATCGGCATAACGTGAGGTAGGAAACTGGGCAATTACTTTGTCAAACTGAGCTTTAGCTTCGGTATCTTTTTCCTGATAGGTCAAAATCAATCCTTTTTGATAAAGGGCGTAGTCACGGTCTAAACGACCTTCACTGAGGGCTTTATCATACAAAGCCATAGCTTGTGCATAGTTTTTGTCGGTCAAATACGAATCGGCCATACGAATCGTCGCATCCTCAATCGTTTGCGGTTCGCCTACACCTTTTCCTTTGGAAACGTATTGTTGAAAATTAGTCAGCGCCGATTTGTAATCCTTTGTATTGTAATAAGCGTACCCCAACGAATACAAACTCCGAATGGCATACGAAGAATTGGGACTGTTGCGAATCAACTGCTGATAAATCGGAATAGCTTCTCCGTAGCGGTTGAGGGCCGAGAACGCTTCTCCTTTTTGAAAATTGGCGGCTTGTGCAATGTCCGTATCGGGCGTGTATTTCAGCGACTTATCAAAGTTAACAATCGCCTGAGCATAGCGTTCGGCGTTAAAATCAGCAATGCCCAAGTTCATGGTTTGACGCTGATAGGCCGCTTTGGTTGCCTCGTCCACTTTTTTCAGCTTTTCGATGTAGGCTACCGCCGCCGCACTGTTGTTGGATTTGGTCAAAGATAAAATCGAAAGTCGGGTCGCTTCTTCTTCGTATTCACTGCCCGGAAAGTTTTTGATAAACTCCTGTAATTCCGTAAATGCGGCCGAGTGATTATTCAACTCCAACTGCACTTTGGCGTGGTTGAAGGAGGCTTCCTCCTGAATTACTTTGTTAAATTTCAATTTGGAAGCATTATCAAAACCCGTGAGCGAAGCTTGTGGGTTTTTGTTTTGCAAGTGACTGATGGCCAATATATAAGACCCAAACTGTCCGGTCGTATCTTTGCGGGTCGCTACGCTTTTGAGCTGATCAACGGCTCCAGCATAATTTCCCATCCGAAACAACGAATGCCCGTAACGAAATTGAATCGGTGCGGGTGTCGGCGTTTCTCGCCCTTTCAATTGGACGTATTGAGCGTAATATTTAGCGGCATCTTCGTATTTACCGCGATTATAGGAAACTTCGGCTGCATACAGCGCTACGTCGTTCAGCTTCACACCCCCGCCTTGGGTTCTCCTTAATAACGGTTCGGCATAGGCAATGAGGTCGTCGTAACGTTGTACCTGATAAAGCGAAGACACAATCCAATTTGGGGCATCAGCTTTGTACTGAGGATGCGTCTCAATGCTTTTGAAACTTTTATAGGCATCGTCGTACTTACCGTTTTGGTATTGAATCACCCCCGCATAGTAACCCGCAGGCGCAAAATAGTCACTGGCGGGGTCTTTTTGTACTTCGGCAAAGTACTGAAGTGCCGGATTGTACTGCTTCAAACTATAATAGGACAGTCCCAATTTATAACGGGTTTCAGTAACTGCGTAGTAATTGGAACTGCGATCGAGGGCTTTGGTCAAATAAGTGATTGCATTGGAATAATCTTCCCGATCAAAATAGTACTTACCCAAATCGCTGTAAATCAACGCCGCTTTAGGGTGTTCGGGGTGATTTCTCACAAATCGGTCTACCGCCAGTTCGGCTTCGGGTGCATCCGCGTACAGGGCACATAAAGTGGTATAGTACTCGGCCGTAACGGCAGTGTAATCGTTGGTATTCAGCAACGCGGGTCGCTTTTCCAAATAATAACGAAATTCCTGTTTGGCGGCGGCATAGTTCGATTTCTCAAACAACTCAACCCCGTTACGAAAATGGACATCCGCCTCGGTATAGCCAAGGGTATTTTGGGCACGTAAACCAACGAAAGAGAGGGAACAAATAAGTAGAGGAAGAACGCTGCGTTTAAAAAACATGGTATAGAATTGGGTTTCTTCAGTCAAGAACGTACAATAATTTTGCGAAAGAACGAAAAATAGGACTTAAAACGTATAATTTTCATCATTTATCTCCTTGTACGGTTATCAATATATTCATTTAACACAAACCGAAACGATTCCGTTTTTACTCACTTTTGGGGTGTCAGTAATGCCATTTTTGAAAAAAAGTCAACGTTCACCCGAATTATGTCCCCTACAACTCCGGAAGATTGCCATAATTTTCATCAAAAAGTTGTTTTTCTGATTCAGGGAGACTATTTTTGCACTTCTTTTGTAGAACAGAATACATTATTATTTTTAATAAACCAATGGCAAATCATAAGTCAGCATTAAAAAGAATTCGGGCCAACGAAACAAAACGCCTTAGAAACCGCTACCAACACAAAACAACCCGTACGATGGTACGTAAGTTGCGTGACACCAAAGATCAAGTGGTAGCATCAGAATTGTACAAGACAGTATCTTCTATGTTGGACAAATTGGCCAAGAAGAATGTCATCCACAAGAACAAAGCAGGCAACCTCAAGTCAAAGTTGGCCAAGCATGTCAACCGTCTTGCGGCAGTAGCATAAATAATTTTTATCGCACAAAAAACCTTTAAGGCAATTAGCTTTGAAGGTTTTTTTGTATTTATGCAAATTAAAAACACCCTAAAATCGTTTACATAACCTGAAAACCAGTACAAAGACACATGAGAAAATTGCGTTTAACGTTGGGAATGGCTTTGTTGAGTGCGAGTGCCGTTTTTGCCCAAAAACCCACCATTGATTTCAATGCCCGAGGAATTCTTTCCTTATCAGACGGTGACATGGCTGCGTCAGCTACCGTAGATGGGAAATTAATGAAAGAAGTCGGCGTAAAAGATGCCTTAACCATTTATCCGCTTCCGCTTAAATTAGGACAGGAATTTGGAACATCACCCGTTCCTAACTCAGCGATCGGCTGGACTCGGAACGTGGCCATCATGTCAGACGGGCGTTATGCTTTCGTGATTGAAACCCGCGGTCAAACTGCCGACAGTACAAAAGTAGTAAAAAATGTAGCGACCGATCTCCCCGCCGGAAGCACGATGTACATTGTTGACATTTCCAACATGGCAAAACCTTCGGCTCGTAAGGCTCCCATTGGAAAAAATCCATCGGCCATTGATATGCTCGGAAGCAACATTTTGATTACCTCCGAAGAAACCGGTAAAGAACTGCGTCTATTGGAAATTGGAGCGGGCGGTTTGCCTACGCGTAACGTTCCCATCGCATTAAACCTTACCAATGCCCGTGCGACTGATGTATCGTGGCATCCTGAAGGCGAATTTGCGGCCATTACCATTGAAGAAACCAAAGAAATTTGGCTCTATAAAGCAAAACGGAACGCTCAGGGAAAAATCGCTACGTTTGAAGCCTTTGGAGCGCCTGTCAAAATCACGGGAAAACCAGGTCATGGCGCTTTTACTCCTGACGGAAGCTTGTTCATTGTTTCCGATTTGAAAGACGGCGCCGCTGGAGAATTGGCAGTGATTCAGTTTAACACCACGGCTACCGATCCAAAAACGGCCGAGCATAAAGTAATTGGACAAACTGCCGTAGGTGCCGGTGTTGAAAGTTTCTCTATCAGTCCCGACGGTTCGATGATTGTCACTGCCAACAAAAACAACTCGGCCCAACCTTGGGAAGGCAATGTAGGCAAAGCAGGCATCAGCCTGTTGACATTGGCCAAAGACGGTAAAATTGCGAAAGTAGCCGACTACGATATCGACGGAATTGCCCCGGAAAGTATTATTTTCGACAAAACAGGCGATAACGTAGCCGTTTCCATTTACGAATATTTCGACTACGGTCGCCGCGATGGTGGTATCGAGTTTTTCAAAGTCACCAAAGGAGGCACTCCTGCCTTGACCAAACAACTTGCCAAAATCAGCGCTTCGAAGGGTTGCTATACTGTGAAGTTGATTCCATAGAGAAAAGCAATTAATTATATATAAATCAAAAGCCGCTTCTTAGGGAGCGGCTTTTGATTTATATATCTTATAGAGATATTTCATTGAAATTATTCAGGAATCAATGTATATTGATTCATTGTATCTCCAGTTTTAGGATTAGCAATGGTATTATTTAAGACCAATAATCCAATTTCTGCTGTCGTTACCTGAAAAACAAGATTACCTACTTGAGGACGTGGTGATAAACTGCTAAATGTCATTGATTGATCGGAATCTTTGTAGGTCCAAATTCCTTCAAAAACCTCCCCATTGTATTCAGTAATACGCACAGTACGTTTTCCGGTACCTGCTATAAAAGCGATTCGATACTTTGAATAACCGGGAATAATATTGGTTGTACCCTCGTTTCGATATACCACTGTATTTCCTTCCTTTACCTCTTTTGCTTTGAAGGTGCCGGAAAATAAATCTGTATTAATCACAGCGGTGGCCGGTATGGTGTACCCCATTAATTGGACAAAATAGTTAATACTTTATAAGTGTATTATGGTTTAGTTAATATTGTACTATTTTTAGTTATTGGCAGTCGTTCATTGAAAACTTGATTTGG